>CAMKYP010000093.1 GCA_946477505.1 uncultured Dechloromonas sp.
GGGGGATCCTGTGGTTCCTGCTGCTGATGTCGACTGCGGCCGATACGGTGATTTTTTCGCGCAACTATCCCCTGCTGATTGCGCTCAACGTGATTCTGGCGCTGGGCATGGTCGGCCTGGTTGGCTGGCAGTTGCGCACCTTGTGGCGGGATTACCAGGCGCAGGTTTTCGGAGCCCGGCTGAAACTGCGTCTGATGCTGATGTTCGGCATCATCGCGGTGTTGCCCGGCGCGTTGGTTTACGGCGTCTCAGTCCAGTTCGTCACCCGCTCCATCGAAAGCTGGTTCGACGTACGGGTCGAGAAGGCGCTCGAATCCGGCCTGCATCTCGGGCGCTCGGCGCTGGATTCGCTGCTCGCCGATGTGGTGGAGAAAGGACGCAGCATGGCCAGCGAATTGTCCGATATCCAGGAAGCCTCGCGCCGTTCGGCCCTGTTGCGCCTGCGCGAGGAAAAAGGGGTGCAGACGGCGGCCCTGTTCTCGGTCGGCGGCCAGCTGCTGTCCAGCGCGACCAGCGAGTTGTCCACCCTGATGCCCGAACTGCCGAGCCAGGCCCAGCTCAAGCAGGCGCGGAATTCCCGCTCGATCGGCACCGTCGAGGGCGACGACGGCAAGCTTTTCCTGCGCGTTCTGGTCCCGGTTTCGGCACGCGACATGTTCGAGGAGCCGCGCATCCTGCAACTGACGCAGCCGGTCCCCACGGCGCTGGCACACGATGCCGATGCGGTTCAGGGGGTTTACCGCGACTATCAGGAATTGCAACTGGCGCGCGACGGCCTGACCCGCATCTACGCGCTGACGCTGACGCTGACGGTGCTGGTCGCCCTGTTCGGTGCCTTTGCGCTGGCCTACCTGATGGCGCGGAGGCTGGCGGCGCCGCTGCACATCCTGGCCGAAGGGACGCAGGCCGTGGCGCAGGGTGACTTCTCGCCGCGCCAGGCGATCTACAGCGGCGACGAACTCGGTGTGCTGACCCAGTCGTTCAACCGCATGACGCGGCAGCTCGACGAGGCGCGCCGCGAGACCGAGCGTCACCGGGCGGAGCTGGAGTCGGCACGCGGCTACCTCGAATCGATCCTTGCCAACCTGTCCACCGGCGTGCTGGTTTTCGACCGCCGCTTCGTGCTGCGCACGGTGAACGAGGGGGCGCTGACCATCCTGAACGACGACTTCGATGGCCTGGTCAGCGTTGCCGTTGAGGTGTGGCCGCGCCAGCAGGTGCTTGGCAGCTTCATCCGCGAGCAATTTGCGGCGACCGGGGAGCCGGAGTGGCAGGCCCAGCTCGAACTGGAGCGCCCGAACGGCATGCCGCAGGTATTGTTGCTGCGTGGTTCCCGTCTGCCGGAAGCGAGCGGTGGCGGCGACGTGGTGGTGTTCGACGACGTGACCCGGCTGATCGCTGCCCAGCGCAGCGCGGCCTGGGGTGAAGTGGCGCGCCGCCTGGCGCACGAGATCAAGAATCCGCTGACGCCGATCCAGCTGTCGGCCGAACGCCTGCAGCTCAAACTCGCCGACAAGTTGGCCAACGGCGATGCCGACATGCTGGCACGCAGTACGCAGACGATCATCAACCAGGTCCAGGCCATGAAGCGCATGGTCGACGATTTCCGCGATTACGCCCGTCTGCCGGCTCCGGAAGTGGCGCCGCTCGATCTCAACGGCTTGATCCGCGAAGTACTCGGTCTTTACGAAGGCTCGTCGGCGATCATCGAAGCCGACCTGGCCGACGATCTCGGCAGCGTCCTGGGGGACGCCACGCAGCTGCGGCAGATCATCCACAACCTGCTGCGCAATGCCGAGGATGCGCTGGAAGGACACGAGGGGGCGCGCATCGTTCTGCGTACCGAGCGCGGTGTTCGCCATGCGCACCTGTCGATTGCCGACAATGGCCCAGGTTTTCCGGTCGAGCTGTTGCCGCGCATCTTCGAGCCCTATGTCACCACCAAGGCCCGGGGAACCGGCCTTGGTCTGCCCATCGTCAGGAAGATTGTCGACGAACACCAGGGCAGCATCGAAATCAGTAATGCACCGGAGGGCGGCGCGCGGATCGACATCCGCCTGCCCCTGGTGAAAGAGGAGGAAGCCAAAAATGGCCATCATTCTGGTCGTTGACGACGAGGTGGGTATTCGTGAGTTGCTCTCGGAAATCCTGATCGACGAAGGTTACGACGTTCGGTTGGCGGAAAATGCGACGGCTGCGCGGCAGATTCGCAACGATCTGCGTCCGGATCTTGTCCTGCTCGATATCTGGATGCCGGATACGGATGGTATCTCGCTGCTCAAGGAGTGGCATGCTGCCGGGCATCTCAACATGCCGGTGGTCATGATGTCGGGGCACGGCACCATCGATACGGCGGTCGAGGCCACGCGCTTCGGCGCCTTCGATTTTCTCGAGAAGCCGATTGCCCTGCAGAAGCTGCTATCCACCGTGCAGAAGGCGCTCAAGCACGACAAGCCGCCGGCCCGGCCGGCCCTGACGCTGGAATCCTTCACGCGCTCGGCATTCGTCAAGGAGTTCAAGCGACGCCTCGAACAGGCGGCGGCCAAATCGCCGGCCCTGCTGATCAAGGGGGCCAACGGCGGCATGGCGGAAATCTGCGCGCGTACCCTGCAATTGCCGCGTGCGCCCTGGCTCGACCTGAGCGAGGTGAGCAGTGCGCTGACGCAGGAAATGCTCGAAAAAATCACCGGTGGCATTCTTTTCGTCCCCAATCTCGCCGTGCTGGGCAAGATGCAGCAGATGAACCTTGCCTTTGCCATGGAGCGTCTGGAAAAGCTCAGCCTGCAGTTGGTCGCGGCGACGGTCGCACCGCTGTCGGCGCTGGCCGAAGCCGGCTGGGACGGCAAGCTGCTGTCGCGGATAGGCGAGGTTTGGGTGGCCATGCCGTCGCTGGCGGGCCATGGCGATGAGCTGCCGGAAATTGCCGGTCTGTTGCTGACCAATTTTGTCGAGCGTGGCGAAGTGCCGCAGCGCCGTTTTTCCACGGCCGCCCTGAATACGCTGCGCTCGCTGCCGTGGAAGCGGCAGCCGGATTCGAGCTGGAGCGATCTCTATGTGCTGGTGCGCAACCTGGCGCTGACTTCGCTCGACGAGGAGATCAGTCCTGAGGACGTGCTGCGGGTGATGCCTCAGGACGGCGGGGAACGTCCGGAAATGCAGTCGTTGTTGCCGCTCTTCGATCAACCTCTGCGCGAAGCACGGGACGCTTTCGAAAAGTTGTATTTCGAGCACCATCTGCGTCTCGAAGGCGGGAACATGACGAAACTGGCCGAGCGTTCGGGGCTGGAGCGCACCCACTTGTATCGCAAGCTCAAACAGCTGGACGTCAAGCTCGGCAAGCGGGGCGAGGAATAGCCAGGCCACTCCGGTGAATCGGGGGATTGCGGATCGGATCGATTCGCAGCCGGGGTAGCCAACAACAGGGAGGGGGATACATGAAAGTCATCATTCTCGGTGCCGGGCAGGTGGGCGCCAGCGTGGCCGAAGGCCTGGTTTCGGAAGAAAACGACATCACCATCATCGATACCGACGGTGCCCGGCTGATGCAGTTGCAGGACAGGTTTGATCTGCGCGCCGTGGTCGGCAATGCCGCCATCCCGAGCACCCTGCGTGATGCGGGCGCCGCCGATGCCGACATGGTCATCGCCCTGACGCAGAGCGACCAGACCAATCTGGTCGCCTGCAAGCTGGCGCAGAGCGTGTTCAATGTGCCGACCCGCATAGCCCGCCTGCGTTCGCGGGATTTTCTTGAGGACGAAACGCTACTCTCCACGGAAAACTTCGCCGTCGATTTTGTGTTGTGTCCCGAACAGGTCATTACCGACTACATCCGCCGCCTGATCGAGTTTCCGGAAGCCTTGCAGGTACTTAATTTTGCCAAAGGGCGTGTGTGCCTCGTGGCGGTCCGGGCCTACGAAGGCGGTTTGTTGGTGGGCCGGCCGATCAAGGAGATGCGCTCGCTGCTGCCGCCAGATATGGATGCCCGTATCGCAGCCATCTTCCGGCGCGACCAGCCGGTCTTCCCGGAAGGGGACACGGTTGTCGAGGCCGGGGACGAGGTGTTCCTGCTCGCGGCCGCCGAACACATCCGACCGGTGCTGCGGCAGTTGCGGCGGATGATGACGCCTGTCGAGCGCATCATGATCGCCGGCGGCGGCAATATCGGCCTGCGTCTCGCCAAGACGCTGGAGAAGCGCTACGAGATCAAGCTCATCGAGGGGCGCAAGGAGCGGGCCGAGCTCATCGCCAACGAACTGGACAGCGCGCTGGTCCTGCTTGGCGACGCAACCGACGAGGAACTGCTCGAACAGGAAAACATCGGCGAGATGGACCTGTTCCTTGCCGTCACCAACGACGACGAGGACAACATCATGGCTGGCAGCCTGGCCAAGCGGCTCGGCAGCAAGCGCGTCGTGGCGTTGATCAACCGTCGGGCCTACGCCGACATGATCGAGGGCGGACCGATCGATATCGGGATTTCGCCGGCGCAGGTTTCCATCGGGACATTGCTGGCCCACGTCCGGCAAGGTGACGTGGCGGAAGTTCATTCGCTGCGCCGGGGGGCTGCCGAGGCGTTGGAACTGGTTGCTCATGGCGATGCCAAGACCTCCAAGATCATCGGCAAGCGCATCGACCAGATCGACTGGCCGCATGGCGTGACCGTGGCCGCACTGGTCCGCAATTTCGACAAGGCCGTGGTGATCGGCCAGACCGACGAATGGACCTCGATTACCCGGCATGGCGAAGTGGTCATTGCCCATCACGATACGGTGATCGAAGCCGGTGATCACGTGATCGTCTTCTGCACCAGCAAGAAGCTGGTCAAGAAGGTCGAAAAGCTCTTCCAGGTCGGATTCCACTTTCTGTAGGGGCCATTGCCATGACCCGATTTGCCCCGGTTTACCGTGCGCTGGGCATGATCATCATGCTCTTCGGCCTGACCATGCTGGCGCCGCTGATCCTCTCCTACGTGGTCGATGACGGCGCCCAGGCTGTCTATGACGAATCCTTCGCCCTCACCATGTTGTGCGGGGCCTTCCTCTGGTATCGCTATCGCCGCTGCAAGCGCGAGCTGAGCATCCGCGACGGATTCCTGATGGTGGTGCTGGTGTGGACGGTCCTGCCGGCTTTCGCGGCGATTCCCTTGATGCTGCAACTCGGTATCAGCCATACCGATGCCTATTTCGAGACGGTGTCCGGCCTGACTACCACCGGATCAACCGTGCTCTCGAACATCGACCAGTTGCCGATGTCGATCAACCTGTGGCGGCACCAATTGGTCTGGGTCGGTGGCATGGGCCTCATCGTGCTGGCCATCGCCATCCTCCCCCTGCTCGGTATCGGCGGCCGCCAGATGTTCAAGGCCGAGACGCCGGGGCCGATGAAGGATGCCAAGATGACGCCGCGTATTGCCGAAACGGCCAAGGGGCTGTATCTGGTGTATCTCGGAGTAACCGTCGCCTGTGCTATCTCGCTACGCATTGCCGGCATGAGCTGGTTCGATGCAACGTGCCACACCTTCTCGATCATGGGCCTGGGAGGCTTCTCGACACACGATGCCAGCTTCGGGTTCTTCGACTCGGCGACCATCGAATTGGTCGCCATCATTTTCATGCTCATCGCCGGCATGAATTTCGGGACTCTGTTCCTGGCCGTGACCGGCCGTTCACTGCGTCCTTATCTGCTCGATCCGGAGGCGCGCTGGTTCCTCGGCGTGACCTTGCTGAGCATTTTTGTCGTCGCCGTCTATATCTGGAAGGACGGCGCATACCCCGATCTCGATACGGCGATGCGCCATGTCGCGTTCAACCTGGTCTCGATTGCCACGACAACCGGGCTGTCCAGCGTCGACTATGCGCAGTGGCCGATTTTTGCACCGCTATGGATGCTTTTTCTATCCAGTTTCGCGACCAGTGCCGGGTCGACCGGGGGCGGCATCAAGATGATGCGGGCCTTGCTGCTTTACAAGCAGGTCTATCGCGAACTGGTGCGTGCCATGCATCCCAGTGCGGTATACAACATCCGGATCGGCGGCCAGGTCGCTCCGCAACCCATTCTTTTCGCCGTGCTTTCCTTTGCTTTCATGTACATGGTCAGCATCGTGTCGCTCACCCTCATCCTGGCATTCACCGGACTGGACATCGTCTCGGCCTTCACCGCCATCGTTGCCAGCATCAACAATACGGGGCCGGGGCTGGGGCTGGTCGGGCCGTCGACGACCTACGCGGTGCTTGGCGATTTCCAGACCTGGGTGTGCACCTTCGCAATGTTGCTCGGGCGCCTGGAAATCTTCACCCTGCTGGTGGTGATGACGCCGGCCTTCTGGCGTAAATAGCGTCAGGCCGCCTTTTCCTGATTTATCGCAAGTGACCGCGAGCGGGGAAAGGCGGATAATGCCGCTTTTCCGATTTTCTGGCGGAGTCCGACGTGAGCCGACCCAAGAACGATACCTTCCTGCGCGCCCTTCTCAAGGAGCCGACCGAATATACCCCGCTGTGGCTGATGCGCCAGGCGGGCCGCTACCTGCCTGAGTATTGCGAAACCCGCAAGCGGGCGGGGAATTTCCTGAACCTGTGCAAGTCGCCGAGCATGGCCTGCGAAGTCACGCTGCAGCCGCTGGCCCGCTACGACCTCGATGCCGCCATCCTGTTCTCCGACATCCTGACCGTGCCGGATGCGATGGGTCTCGGCCTGTATTTCGCCGAAGGCGAGGGACCGCGTTTCGAGCGCCCGCTGCGCGAGGAATGGGCGATCAACAACCTGACCGCACCCGACCCCTACGAGCATCTCGGCTACGTGATGGACGCCGTGTCGGAAATCCGCCGCGCGCTGGATAACTCCGTGCCGCTGATCGGCTTCTCCGGCAGTCCCTACACCTTGGCCTGCTACATGGTCGAGGGTCAGGGTTCGAGCGACTTCCGCAACATCAAGGGCATGCTCTACAACCGCCCGGACCTGCTACACAAGATCTTGTCGGTCACCACCGAGTCGGTCATTTCCTACCTCAACGCGCAGATCGACTCCGGCGCCCAGGCCGTGATGATCTTCGACACCTGGGGCGGTTCGCTGTCCAATGCCGCCTACGAGGAGTTCTCGCTGGCCTACATGCAGCGCATCGTCGCCGGCCTGAAGAAGGAAAAGGACGGCCAGCGCATTCCGAGCATCGTATTCACCAAGAACGGCGGCCTGTGGCTGGAGAAGATCGCCGCCATCGGTTGCGATGCGGTCGGTCTGGACTGGACTGTCGATATCGGCGAGGCCCGTCGCCGGGTGGGCGACAAGGTCGCCCTGCAAGGCAACCTCGATCCGAACGTCCTGTTCGCCCAACCGGAAATCGTTGCCGCAGAGGCGAAGAAGGTGCTCGACAGCTACGGAACGGGCAATACCGGCCATGTCTTCAACCTCGGCCACGGGATCTCCCAATTCACGCCACCCGAAAGCGTGACGGCCCTGGTCGAAGCCGTGCATTCCCATAGCCGTTTATTACGTAAGTAATATCCATAAGGAGGTGGTAAAGCTTGACTTATGCACAGAGTTTTGCCACCTGCCAAAAAAATCCTCCTGAAAATCCTTGACTGTTACCACATTCGTCAAGTGATTGAATTTAAAGTGTTTTGTGTTCTGCTCAATATTTCGGCAGAGTGACAAAATCCTTACCGGACCGTGACTTAGCTGCTGGCTCCCGAAGTAATTCACAAAGTTATCCACAGTTTTTGTGGACAACTCCAAAAGCCGTCGATTTTGAATCGAACTTGCCCGTTTTTTCGGAGAAATGACGGCTTCGGCCGCTGAAACGATGCCTGTTTTGCGCGTTGCCCTCGATTTGCCGCTGCATCGCTTCTTCGACTATGTCAGCGAGTCGGCCAGCTCGGACGATATCGGTCGGCGTGTCCGGGTGCCGTTCGGGCGCGGCGAAAAGCTGGGGGTCATTGTGGAGGTCGCCGACGCCAGCGACTGGCCGGTCGAGCAACTCAAGGTAGCCGGCGAAATTCTTCGCGATCTGCCACCGTTGCCCCGCGATTTCCTTGGGCTTTGCGAATTTGCCAGCACTTACTACCAGGCTGCGTTTGGCGAGGTTGTCATGCAAGCATTGCCGGCTGGCCTCAAGCGTCTCGACCCGCCGGACCGACGCAATGGACGAGTCGCCAAGCCACCGGCTGCGCTGGCCTCGCCCGAACTGACCGGCGAGCAGGCGGCGGCCGTGGCCGCTGTCGACCCGGCCGCCGGCTTCGCCGCCTACCTGCTGCACGGCGTGACCGGCAGCGGCAAGACCGAGGTTTACCTGCGGCTGATCGACAAGGCCCTGAACGCCGGCCGGCAGGTCTTGCTGCTCGTTCCGGAGATCAACCTGACACCCCAGCTCGAAGGCCGGGTGCGTGCTCGCTTCCCTGAGCGAACGGTGGTTTCCCTGCACAGCGAACTGGCCGAGGCGGCGCGCGAGCGCAACTGGCGGGCGGCGTTTTCCGGCGAGGCGAGCATCGTTCTCGGCACCCGCCTGGCGATCTTCACGCCCATGCCGCGACTCGGTCTGATCGTCGTCGACGAGGAGCACGACGCCTCGTTCAAGCAGCAGGACGGCATGCGTTATTCGGCGCGCGATATCGCGGTGTTCCGGGCCAACCAGTTGAAGATACCCGTTCTCCTGGGCTCGGCGACGCCCTCGCTGGAATCGTGGTCGAATGCCCAGACGAAGCGCTACCGGATGCTGAGCCTGCGCGAGCGGGCCAACCCGGAAGCCACGCTGCCGACGGTGAAGGTGCTCGACACGCGGCGCATGGTGTTGAAGGAAGGCGTCAGCGAGCCCTTGATTGCCGCCATCCGGGCGCGACTGGAGCGCGGCGAGCAAAGCCTCGTTTTCCTCAATAGGCGGGGTTATGCGCCGGTTCTGGCCTGTCCGCCCTGCGGCTGGGTATCCCGTTGCAAGCGCTGCGCGGCCAACATGGTGCTGCACCTGGCCGACCGGCGCTTGCGCTGCCATCACTGCGGCTTCGAATATCGCATCCCGAAAGCCTGTCCGACCTGCGGCAACCAGGACATCCACCCCTTCGGGCGCGGCACGCAGCGCCTCGAGGGCTGGCTGCAGGAGCAGTTTCCGGAGGCCCGCATCCTGCGCGTCGACCGCGATTCGGTGAAGAGCCGCAAACAGTGGGAGGCCATCCTCGAACGCATCCACGGCGGCGAGGCCGACATCCTGGTCGGCACGCAGATGCTGGCCAAGGGGCACGATTTCCCCAAGCTGACCCTGGTCGGCATCCTGGGTGCCGATTCGGCCTTGTTCGCCGCCGACTGCCGGGCGCCGGAGCGGCTGTTCGCCCAGTTGATGCAGGTCGCCGGACGGGCCGGACGGGCCGAACTGAAGGGCGAGGTGCTGATCCAGACGCAGTATCCGGATCACCCTCTGTTCGCCTCGCTGGTCGCCCACGACTACCCCGGGTTCGCCGCCGGCCAGCTGACCGAGCGCGAACAGGCCGGTTTTCCACCCTACGCCTTCCAGGCCATGCTGCGCGCCGAGGCACCCGACATGGCGGATGCCATTGCCTTCCTGAAAGCGGCAGCGGCCTTGCCGGTGATCGCCGAGCACGACAACGTGCTGATCTACGATCCGGTGCCGATGAAAATGGCCCGCCTGGCCAATCTCGAACGCGGCCAGCTCCTGGCCGAATCGCATTCCCGCCCGGCCTTGCAGGCCTTTCTGCCGCACTGGCGCGAAGCCATCGAAGGCCTCAAGGCGCCGTCCCGCCTGCGCTGGCACATCGAGGTGGACCCGCTGGAGTTCTGATCGGCACGACCCTTGCAGAGATGGCATCCCATCCATCGCAAGGAGCGCATCATGAAAATCGTGGAATCGACGGTACAGCTCACGGCCAGCCATGAAGCCAGCGCCAGTCGCAGTCTCGAGATGACGAGCACGACGGGCTTCCGGCAGGTTTTCCAGCAACTGTCCGGGATGCCGGCGGACAACGAAGGCGAGGCGCGCAAGCGCCTGCAGAAAATGTTGCAATCCCTGGTCGACGCCATTCTGGCGGCGCTCGACGGCAAGAAGAGCAAGGAAAACTTTGCCGCCAGCGAATCCTTGCCGGCCGAGGCCATTCCCGCCGGGCGAACGCGGGAAATGACCTGGACGAACCGGATTGTCGAGACGGTGAAGGAAAGCGAGCGTACCGATGTCTGCGGCAAGGGCTGCGTTCGGACGCAGGACGGCCGGCAGATTGCATTCGATTTTTCGTTGCGTATGGCCCGTGACTATGAGCGCACGTCGACGCTGGTCGACAGCGGCAGCGTGACCCTGCAGGACCCGCTGATCCTCAGTTTCGACGGTAATTCCGCCGAACTGTCGGCCGAACGCATCCGCTTCGATCTCGATGCCGACGGCAAGGCTGAAGAGATACCGGGGTTGGGCAAGAACAGCGGTTTTCTCGTCTTCGACCGCAACGGCAACGGCAAGGCCGACGACGGGCGCGAACTGTTCGGCGTCGCCAGCGGCAACGGCTTTGCCGACCTGGCCACGCTCGATGACGACCGCAACGGCTGGATCGACGAGAACGATGCCGCCTACCGGCAGCTATCAGTGTGGTCCGGCGACGGCCTGACATCGCTGGCGCAGCGCGGTGTCGGCGCGCTATACACCGGGGCGGTCGATGCCCCGTTTACGCTGAAAACGGCCGACAACGCCTTGCTCGGGCAGATTCGCGCGGCCGGGGTCTATCTGATGGAGTCGGGCGAGGTCGGCCACCTGCAGCAGGTCGACCTCGCCGTTTCAAGTCCGGCGGTGCGGGAGCACGAGCCAGACGAGCGCCAGCGCCTGACCGCCTAGCAACGACACGAAGGCGGCGCGGAATGCCGCCTCGCTGGCCCAGCCCTGCGCCTGCAGCAGGTCCACAAAACCGCCGATGCCCCATTGCAGCCCGAAGGCGCCGGCGAAGACCAGCAGGTTCAGGGCGGTGTTGGCGCGCCCCGACAAGCTTGGCGGGAAAGCCTGGGAAACCAGCGAA
>CAMKYP010000094.1 GCA_946477505.1 uncultured Dechloromonas sp.
CGGAGGCGGGGACGGACGGGGAAGCGTATCCGGCAGGAAGGGCAGCAGATGCAGGGAGAGCGACAGCGCCAGCGCCGCAAATAACCGGTAATCGGTTCGGGTCATGAGAAAATGGAAGCTGGCCTGTGGAAATGGAAACGCAATGAGACGGACTGCAAAAAGACTGGTCGCCATGATAATCGGGATGGGGGGCTTGCTGTTGGCGACAGGCCCCGTTTTTTCTGCGAGCGCCACGCCTGATCCTGTCGCTTTCACCCACAGCATGGAACTGGGCGATCTTCGCCAGGCCGAGCAATGGCTCGACGCCGGCATGTCGCCGGATTACATGGGCAGCCGGATCGGTAGCGGACTGATGATCGGAGCTTGGGAAGGCAAGATCGAACTGATGCGACTGTTCATTTCGCGTGGTGCGGATATCGATCTGCTCAACAGCAACGGCGAATCGGCGCTGGCCATGGCTGCCTGGCGTGGGCAACTGGAAGCCGTCAAATGGTTGCTGGAACGCGGTGCGCGCATCAATGCGCCAAGCCGGAAATGGTCGGCCCTGCACTACGCCGTATTCAGCGGGCACGCCGAGGTGGCCGATTACCTGATCGAGCAGGGTGCGGATATCAATGCCCAAAGCACCAATGGCTCCAGCGTACTGATGATGGCGGTTTATGAAGGGCATCAGGACCTGGCACGCAAGCTGATCGAAAAGGGAGCCGATCGGACTACGAAGAACGATTGGGGTGATGGCGCCCTGGAATGGGCGATGCGCCAGAACCGCCTCGAAATAGCCCGCATGGTCAGCAAGCCGGAAGAATTCAACATCGCTGTCGCCAAGCCCAAGGAGAGTTGGGGAGAGCCGGTGCGTTCGTTGCGCACCTCCAAGGAACTCGAGAATCTCCTCAATATTCGTGAAACGCTCGTCAAGCGCGGTTTTTCGACCGAGGCGGTGGACAAGCGCATCTCTGTCGAACGGATGCGTATCGTACGCTCCGAAATGGACAGGAGCGCACCGGGCCGGGCCGCCACCCTGGAGATCACGGCAAGCCGTGCCAGGCCGCAGGAGCAATCGACCCAGATCATTTACGACGACAAGGGCCAGGCCGTGGGCTACAAGGCGCCGCCGGCGACTTATTTCGGAACGCCGAAAATGCCGCCCAAGGCGCCGGTCAGGAATTACTGAGGCGGCCCGGGCCGGACTGGACAGAGGTCCAATTGCAAAGGCTGCCGGGCTGATGCAGACTTCGCGGCATGACAGAGGAAGGAGCCGGCATGCTTTACGTGAGCAGGGACGATCAGGGGCAGATTAGCGAATTGCATTCGACGCCGGTCAGGGAGGCGCAGGAGTTGCTGCCCAGTGATCATCCCGACGTGCTCCAGTTTCTCCACGAGCGCTGGCGGCAGAGCGAACTGGATCAGCTGGACCGGGGATTCGTCCGGGCTGTCGAAGACTTGATCGAGTTGCTGATCGCCAAGGAAGTGATCATGTTCACCGATCTGCCGGCCAAGGTTCAGGAAAAGCTGCTGCGACGCAAGGAAGTGCGCCAGCAGACCCATTACCTTGGCGGGATGGGCGTTGGTGGCGACGACATCATTCCGCTGTGATCCCGTCCGGCTGCTGACCGGTCATTGACGACGGGGCGGTGTTGCCTCGGTTCAGTGCACCGACATCACGGCCTTGACCAGTTCGGCCAGGGTGCGCACGCCCATCTTTTCCATGACCCGCGCTCGATGGGCCTCGACGGTCTTCATGCTGATGTTGAGGTCGTCGGCAATCTGCTTGTTCAGCTTGCCGGCGACGACGAGATCCATCACCTCGCGCTCGCGCTGGGTGAGTTGATCGAGGCGCGACGCGATCGCACCGTCGCGCTGGCGACGTTCGGCCTGTTCCTTGTCGAGCGCCAGTGCGCGGACGATGCGCGATAGCAGGTCTTCGTTGTGGAACGGTTTTTCGATGAAATCGCAGGCGCCGCGCTGCAAGGCTCCGACCGCCATCGGAACGTCGCCGTGGCCGGTGACGAAGATGACCGGCAACTGTGAGCCCAGGCTGTCGAGCTTCTCCTGTAATTCGAGCCCGCTCATTTCCGGCATGCGGACGTCGAGTACGATGCACCCGCGCAAGTCGTCGCGATAAGCCTTGAGGAATGCCTCAGCCGAGTCGAAGCAGGCTACCTGATAGCCCTCTCCCTCCAGGAGCCAGGTCATCGAATCGCGCATGGCCTCGTCGTCATCGACGACATGAATGGTTTGTATCTGCTCACTCATTGCTATCCCCGTTGCTTTCCTCGGTCGGTACGGTGAAGTGGAACTCGGTACCGCCCTCCCGGCGTGGGCTGACCCACAGGCGCCCCTGATGGAACTCGATGATGGAGCGGCAAATGGCAAGCCCGATACCCATGCCTTCCGGTTTGGTCGTGTAGAAGGGGGCGAAAATCTTCTCTACGTCCTCTGCTGCCAGTCCATGGCCCTGATCCGAGACGGTGACTTCCATCATCCGCTCGTCGACCAGCCGGGCCAGCAGGCGCAACTGGCGTCGCTCGACCGGAACGTCGCTCATGGCTTCGATGCCGTTCTTGACCAGATTGAGCAGTACCTGTTCGATCATGATGCGGTCAACGACGATGCGTGGCAAGTCCTCGGGGATGTCCACGATGATCTGCGTTCCGGTGCGCTGTGCCTCGATGTCGGCGAAGGCGCGCGCTTCGTCGATCAGTTCCGGCAAGGCGATGGGCTGCCGGTTGGGCTCGCCCTTCTTGACCATGTCGCGCATGCGGCGAATGATCTTGCCGGCCCGCTCGGCCTGGCTCGACGCTTTCTGCATGGCGGTGAGCAAGTCGTCCAGCTTGTAGTTGCCGGCCTGCATGCGCTTGACGCAGCCGGCGCAGTAATTGGCAATGGCCGACAGCGGCTGGTTCAGTTCATGGGCCAGCGACGATGCCATTTCGCCCATGGTGATCAGGCGCGAGGTTTGTTCCAGGCGCTTTTGCTGCTGCAGGTTGACCTCGTCGATATGCTTGCGGTCGGTGATGTCGGCGGCCACCTGGACGCGTACCGTACGACCATCCACCCAGCGGATGGCGCGCTCGTGCAGGTGATACCAGTGACCCGACAGGGCGTGCTGGATTTCGCCGTCGTAGATTTCGCAGGGCAGCTCCTCGCCGCCGATTTGTGCCGGATCGTGGAGATAGGCGTCCGGCGGCGGGCGGCAGGGGGCGGTGACCAGCGCCGTATCGCGACCGACGGCGTCGAATCCGTAAATGTTCTGGAAAGCGCGGTTGGCGAACAGAATCTCGCCGCTCCGCGCGTCGGCAACGTGCACCGCCGAATCGAGGCCGTCGATGACCGTGACGAAGCGCTCGTGAGCGCGCTCCAACTCGACACGGACCCGTTTCGGTTCGGTAATGTCGTTCAGCGAGGCCATCCAGCCGATCTGCTGGCCGTTGGTATCGATCAGCGGCGAGAAGTAGAGGCGCACGTCGAAGCGTTCCCCATTCTTGCGCATGATCCGCATTTCGAAGCCGCTGGCTGGCGCCTTGCCCGCCAAGGCCGTATCGATATTATTCTGCAGCTTGTCGAATTCCTCGGGGGGCCAGTAGGGGTAGGGGGGCTTGATACCGACCAGTTCGCTTTCGTTGAATCCGGTCATCCGGCAGAAGGATGCATTGACGAAGGTGATCCGGCCTTCGAGGTCGATCGCGCGCAGGCCGGTGATCAGCGAGTTCGACATGGCCTGTCGGAAGGCGTAGGCGGCACGCAATTCCTCTTCGGTGGCGGCGCGATGCCTGGCGTGGCGGCGCAGCAGGATCAGGGTGACCGATGCGATCAAGGTCAGGACGATGATCAGCGTGGCAGGAAGGAAGGGTAGCCAGGCGCCACCGCCGCGATAGGCGACGATGTTCAGCCCGAGCCGGTTGTTCGGCAGTTCCAGGTTGATCAGACCCGAGAGTTGGCGATCCGTCGGCTTGACCGATGAATTGCTGTATACCTCGCGGTTGTCTGCGCTGACGACGGTAAGGCTGTAGCGGGTCGTGAAGACGGCGGGCAGCGTGGAGCGCAGCAGGCCCTCCAGCGATTGCAGGGCGATGAAGGCGCCCAGATCGGCGCTGCCTCGCTGGACCGGCAAGATAATGTCATGGACTGCGCGCTGGGTGGCATCCCGATAGTCCGGGGAAACCAGTTCCCGGCGCGTGCGCAGCGCTTCCTGGAGGGCGCTCAGCCGTGTGCCCTCCATCTGCTCGCCGACAAAGGTTGCCGTTGCTTCGTTCGGCGCCACCCATTCGACCTTGCCATCGGTGTTGACCCAGATGATGGCCTGGATTTCGCTGTTTTCCCGCACATAGCGGGAGGCGCGGACCTGGAAGGTCTCGTAGGTCAGTTGCTTGAATTCCTGTTCGCGTCCCAGTTCGGCCAGAAAATCCTGATGCGCATGGATACGGGACTCGATGGTCCGTTCCGCCCAATGCATGTCGCCCTCGAGGGCCGAGCGTGCCGTATCCAGCTCACGCCACTGGAGTATGGCGGTGACAATGAGCATGGCTACCGCAAAAACGCCGATCGCGAAGTAGGGGGCAAGCCAGAGCCAGGTTTGTTTTGGGGACTTGGACGGGATGCGTGGCAACATGGCCGAATTCTTCGTCCGTCCGGGTTTTACGGCCATTGGTACTTACCCTAAGCCGAATGACCGGTGGATACCGGCGGCTGTTAGGGCGAGGTGCTATCCGGGGCGGGCGCCGTCAGCGGGATATTCAGTTCGAATGTCGTGCCCTGGCCGGCGGTACTGCTCACCGAGATGCTTCCGCCGAGTATGTTTGAGGCAATGTTGTGGGCAATGTGCAGACCGAGCCCCGTTCCGCCGCGCCCCATCCGGGTGGTAACGAAGGGATCGAAAATCCGCGACAGCATGTCGGGCGCGATGCCGATGCCGTCGTCGCTGATGCGCAGCTTCAGGCGATCCGCCTCGATTTCGGCACGTACTTCGATCGTGCCGTGCTCCCGGTTGGCGAAGGCATGTACGGTGGCATTGGTGATCAGGTTGGTGAGAATCTGGCCCAGGGGGCCGGGGTAGCTATCCATCGTGATGGCGGATGGAATATCCACGTTGAGTCGGGCGACGCTGTGCCTGAGTGTCGGGCCTAGGGTCAGGGTGATTTCGCGAACCACTTCGTCGAGTTTGAAGCTCCGGCGCTGGGAACTGGTCTGGTCCGCCGCCACCTGCTTGAAGCTGACCACCAGTTCGGCCGCGCGTTCCAGATTGCGCTCGGCAATCGTCGATCCGGTGTCGACCGCTTCGACGAAACTGTCGAGTACGGAACGTTTCAGGCCGTTCGTACTTTCCGCGCGGAAGCGTTTCAGTGAGCTACGCATGGTGCTCACCGCCATCACACCATTGCCGATGGGTGTGTTCAATTCGTGTGCCACACCGGCAACCAGGGAGCCCAGTGAGGCCAGTTTTTCGGTGCGCACCAGTTCGCCTTGGGCAATTTTCAGGTGTTCGATGGTGGTCGACAATTCTGCGTTGGCAGCGCTTAGCTGTCCGGTACGGAGCAGGACTCTCGCCTCAAGCAGCGTGTTGAGTTCGCGAACCTCTTGTTCGATGCGGTGGTATTCGGTGATGTTTTCGACAACCCAGATAACGAGCCATTGGTTGCCCATCTTGACAAGGCGTGCGGAAAGGTTGGCCAGGAATTCAGTCCCGTCTTTCCGGCGCATCCATGCTTCCATGTGGGCGTGTGCTGAGGCACGTAATTGAGCGATGAATTGCTTGCGGTTTTCGGGATTCTTCCACACCCTCAGGGTTTTGCCTGTGTACGTCAATATTTCTTCGCGGGGGTAGCCGAATATTTCCAGGATTGCGTCGTTGGCACGTGTGAACCGGCCATCTCCATACATGTCGGCGACGATCATCCCCGCAGGAGAGGCGTCGAATATCGCCTGCAGTTCCCGTTCGCGTTGCTGCGTCGCGTCGAAGATGTCGGCGAGGCTGTGCGACAATTGATTTAATTCGACTACCGGGCTATCTGGCCAGTCGGCGACTTTTTCACCGTTGACCAGGCGGTTGGCGTGAGCGGTAATGGCCTGAATCGGACGGGCAAGGCGATTGGCCCACAAGGGCGCCAATGCCACGCTGAGCGTCCCCATGGCCAGCAGGCATGTCAGGCCCAGTTCAAGAGCGGTCCGCAATTGGGGGGCGTGCCAGCCGGCTCGGTCACGCACGGCAAACAGCCAGTTCGGCAAAGGTGACTGGGCGACGGCCATGTTGTAGCGAAGCCCCTCGAATCGTATCTGGCCGAAGGATTTTCCGTCGCGCTGTGCCTGGGTGATCAGCGGCAGGTTGGCAATGTTGGCGACACCAACGCGTTCCGGACTTTCAGTGTCGGCCAGAATGTCGCCGCGGCTGTCGACCACCCAGACCGATGCGATATCGCTGCCGGCGGAGCCGTTGATGGATTCCAGAATCCAGGAAAGCGTGATTTCTCCGATGAAAACGTCTTGTCCGGTCCACGCGCCGATGGCGACGGTATATCGCTGCGAGACCGGCGAACGGTATTTGTCACTGGTGACGGTGTACTGGCTGGCGACGACCTGCTGACGAAGGCGGTTGTAGCTCAAGTCATCGCCGACGAGGTTCGGGGCCGGGGCTTGCATTTGGCCCGTGTCGGTAGCCGCCAGGGTGACCGTTCCTGTCTTGTCGATGCGGTATACCGCGCTGAAGCCGGAGGGGCCGATGATGGCTTCCATGCGGCGCTGCACGATGATCGGCGGCAGATGATCGGCCGTATTCGCCAGCATCTCGAGTTGCCTGGCGAGCAACGAAATGGATGTCTGAACGGTTTCGGCCAGATCGGCGCTCTTGGCATTCAACGAACGCTCGGTCTGAGCCTGGATATGCGGATAGTAAATGCCGGTCAGCGCGGCGGCGGCAATGACGAAAGTCACCGTCGAGACGAGCACCAGCATCAGGATCAGCGACGTACGGAGGCTCCAATGTCGGGTAGGCATCAGGGCTCCAGGGTGTAGCGACCGTCGCGGATGAGCGCGATGTGCCCTGTGCGTTCCGTATCGCCGTAACGATCGAAACGGATGGGATGTTCCAATCCCGCGAAGGGGCCAAGCTCCCGCAGGGCTGTTTTGAGCGGTAACCGGCCTTGGCTGCGCTCGATGGCTTCGCCGAGTGCATGGGCCGCGTCGTAGGCGAACATGGCGCTGTAAGACGGGGGGTGCCCGAAGCGCTTGACGTATCGGTCGCGGAAATCGAGCATGCCGGCCGGTGGCTGACGTTCATCGGTGAGCAGCAAGAGTGCCATGCCATCGACCGCACGTCCGCCGAACTGAATCAGGTCGTCGGTGCCTGCCCATTCCGTGGCGCCCAGCGGCATGCTGTTTCCATGCTTGCGGGTTTCCTGCGCCAGGCGGGCCACGTCGCTGGCATTGGCGATAAAAATTAGCAGGTCCGGCGCGAGTGCGTGCGCTTCGGAGACGATGGCGCGAAGGTCGTTGCTGTTGCCCGCTTCGAAGCGCAGATCGCCGGCAATCTGGCCGCCTGTGGCCTCAAAGTGATCTCGAAATTCTTGTATCCATTGATTGGTCAGCAGCGGGCTTTCACGATAGGCGACGATCATCACCCTGCGGTACCCCTTCTCTTGGCAGTAGCGTGCGTAGAGTCGGGTGGTTTCGGCTGTCGTCGTGTTCATCCTGAACAGATAGTCGTCTTGACCCGCCAGATCGTCTGACGTGGCCGTAGGCGAAATGAGCACGACTTGCCGAGCGTTGAAGACCGGCACCATGGCCTTGGCAATACCGCTGGTCATTCCGCCAACGGCGGCGTCAATATGGCTGGCGAGCAGGGTTTCAGCCGTCTCGCGCGCGGTGTCGGGGTTCGTTGTGGTGTTGCGGATCAATAGCTCGATTGGGCGCCCCCCAATTCCGCCGCGCGCGTTGATCTCCTCGATAGCCAGTAGGGTTCCGTTTCGTCCGGCCTCCCCGAGATCGGAGGACGGACCGCTCAAGGTACCGAGGAAGCCGATCCGGATCGGCTCCTTGTTATCGCAGGCCGCGAGCAGAAAGAAGCCCAGCAATACCAGGCAGCGCGATAGCGGAATCACGCGTTGTCCTTGAGCCAGTCGAGGAATTCCGCCTCCGGCATCGGATGCGCGTAGTGGTAGCCTTGCGCGGCCTGGCAGCCAAAGTCACGCAGGCGATCGCCGGTCTTCTGATTTTCGACACCCTCGGCTGTGGTGCTGATCCCCAGTTCATTTCCAAGTAGTGCGATGGTGTGAGTGAGGCGCCTGCCACGCTCGCTGGAGGCGAGCGACGTGACGAAGGAGCGGTCGATCTTGAGGCGGTCGATGGGGAGTTGCTCGAGATAATTGAGCGATGAATAGCCGGTCCCGAAATCATCGATGGCGATGGTGATGCCGCGGCTGCGGAGTTGGTTGAGCAGGGAAATCATCGTTTCCAGGCTTTCCAGCGCAATCGACTCGGTAATTTCCAGTTCGAGATGCTGGGGTGATACGCCGGTTTCGGCGAGACTGGCATTGATGAAGTCGAGGAAACCCGGCTGTCTCAGTTGAATGCTGGAGATATTGATGGCCATGTGCAGCTCGCCGAGCCCGGCCTGATGGAAGCGTTTCAACGAGCGCAGGGCTTGCGGCAGCATCCAGTGACCGATGCTGACGATCAGGCCGGATTGTTCGGCGATCGGGATGAACTGTTCTGGCGGCACGAATTCACCGTTGCGGCGCTGCCAGCGCATCAAGGCCTCGGCACCGATGACACGGCCGGACTGCAGGTCAATCTGCGGCTGATAGGCGATGGATAGCTCGCGCAGCTCGAATGCCTGGCGCAAATCCCTGAGCAGCGAGGTCCGTTGGCGGGCGGCTTCTCCGATCTCGGGCGAGTATGTGATCGATTGCCCGATCCCGAGCGCCTTGGCTCGCCGCAATGCGATGTAGGCATTGTTCAGGGCATCCTGGCTATCGGTGCAGTCCGCGCAGGAGGCGATGCCGAGGCATACGGAGACAGAATGGTCGATATCGTCGATCAGGAAGGGATGGGCAAACAGGCGCTGGATGCTGTCTGCTTCCAGAAGCTGGGCCGGGCCGGTCAGGGCAAAGGCATCGCCGGCGAGACGCGCGACGAATACGCTGCTGTCGAAGAGGGCGCGCAGGCGTTGCGCGATCGCTTGGAGCAGCATATCGCCGTAAACATGCCCAAGCATGTCGTTGGTTGCAGCAAACTGGTCGACATCGATCAGGGTGATCACGTCGGATGGCGTACCGTGCTTTCCCCGGCGATCGAGTTCGGCAATCAGCGCGTTGCGATTGGGCAGGTTGACCTGGCGGTCGACCAGTGCGTCCAGACGCAATTCGGTGACCAGATCGATGTTTTTGGCACAAAGCGCAATGTTGGTGCAGAAGATTTCGAGCAAGTGCTGGTCTACATCCCGAATGGGTGCCACCGATTCGACGTATGCGGCGAAGCCCTCGTCGTTATTCTTGCGGAAGAAGAGGGTGATATCCCGCATTCCGACGATGCTGCAGTGATTATGCAGAACCTGGCTCAGCGAACGGGCGATATGCATATTGTCGATTTCTTCCAGGCGGTGCTGCATGAGATGCCGATAGCGCCCGGCCGCCGCGATGACGCGATATTGCTGGGGGTCGCCGGCATCGTCGGTCGCGCAGACCAGACCTTCGGGGGCAATGCCGATCAGGCTGGCCAGTTGCGTGATCACGCCATCGGCAAATGCGTTCAAGCCCTTTTCGGCGATGAACTGGTTGCTTGCCGAGACGATCTTTTCCAGGCCGATGCGGCTCGTGTCGAGGCACTTCAGTTGGCCGTAGGAGCGAATGGCCGAGGTCAGCGTGGTGAATAGCCGGGCGTGGGTGAGTTCGCTTTTTGTCTTGTAGTCGTTGATGTCGTAGCGGGCGATGGTCTCCGCTTCCGGGGCCTGCCCCGGCTGGCCGGTACGCAGGATGATGCGGATGTTGTGCAGCATCAACTCCTGGCGTATCGCTTCGACGGCTTTCAGTCCGGCATCATCGCTTTCCATCACCACGTCGAGCAGGATCACGGCTATGTCCTGCTCGCGCTCCAGCAGCGCAATCGCTTCCTTGCCGGAAAATGCGTGGATCAGTTCAAGTTTCCGGCCGAGAATTTCGACGCCGGACAGCGCAAATTCTGTCGCTTCGTGCACATCGTGGTCGTCATCGGCAATCAGGATGCGCCAGGTCGGATCCTGAACCGAAGACCCCTGTGGCTGCCGTTCCTCGTCAATAAAGACCAGATCGTCGTCCGAACCTGCATCCATATGTGCCCCCCGGTTGCGATAATTTGTTGCTTTTGTCAGTTTCCCCTAATTATCTGTGAATGGCAAGCGATATGGCAAGCTGCGCCACGTTCGATGTCGGTGTCATTTTTTCCCGCGTCAGAGAGGCATCCAGCGCGCCAGAACCGGAACGAGCAGGGCGGTGAGTGCACCGTTCAGGCCCATGGCCAATGCCGCAAAGGCTCCGCTCTGCTCGTTGACCTGGAACGCCCGTGCCGTGCCGATACCATGCGATGCGACGCCGATGGCAAAGCCCCGGATGGCCGGGTCGCGCAATCGCATGGCGTCGAACACCCAGCGGGCCCCCAGGGCGCCGAGAATGCCGGTGACGATGACCAACACAGCTGTCAGCGAGGGAATACCGCCGATTCTCTCGGCAATGCCCATGGCGATGGGGGTGGTCACCGACTTAGGGGCCAGGGAGAGTTGGGTGGTTTCGCTGGCGCCAAACAGGCGACCGACCAATACAGCAGAGCCGATGGCGGTCAGGCTGCCGGCGAGGAGGCCGGCCAGCACCGGACAGAGCATGGCGCGCACCCGCTTCAGCTGCATGTAGAGCGGGACGGCCAGGGCAACGGTTGCCGGACCCAGCAGGAAATGGACGAACTGGGCTCCCGCAAAGTAGGTTTCATAGGCGGTTCCCGTGACAC
>CAMKYP010000095.1 GCA_946477505.1 uncultured Dechloromonas sp.
CGCACAGGAGTTCCAGCTTGTATTCGGCCACCACGGGTTCGGCCAAGTCCATCGAGTAATGCTGCTGCGTCGGGTCGGCATCCGTGAGCGGACGTTGCACGCGGGATACCGTCACGTTGTGGCAGCCGGCGCCCGCGCCGGAATGACACAGTGCCGAATCCCGCAATGCTTCGAGCACGTCGGCGATGCGATGTTGACGGATAAATGCCTTGATCTCTTTCATGTCGATTCTCCATGCCGCGGCCCCAGGAGGTGGGACCGCAGCGTCCGGTTAAATGGATGTCTGCTTGCGTTCCCGCCGGCCTTCCGCCCATTCGTACATGAGCGGCAGCAGGAGCAGGGTCAGGGCCGTGGAAGTGAACAGCCCGCCCACCACGACGGTGGCCAGCGGTCGCTGGGTTTCGGCGCCCACCCCTTGCGAGAGCAGCATGGGGATGAGGCCCAGGATGGCCACGGAAGCGGTCATCAGTACCGGCCGCAGGCGCAAGGCGGCCCCCTGGCGCACCGCCTCGCGGATGGACAAGCCCCGTTGCCGCTGGTCGTTGAGGAAGGAGACCAGCACGATGCCGTTCAACATGGCGACGCCGAAGACGGCGATGAAGCCGATGGCGGAAGGCACCGACACATACTGGCCGGTGAGCGCCAGCCCGAAGACGCCGCCGATGACGGCGAAGGGCACGTTGGCGATGATCAGCGTCGCATGGGTGAGCGAGTTGAAGGCGGTGTACAGCAGGATGAAGATGAGTCCGATGGTCAGCGGCACGATCACCGCCAGCCGGGCCATGGCCCGCTGCTGGTTTTCGAAGGCGCCGCCCCACTCGATCCAGTAGCCGGCCGGCAACTTGACCTGCTGCCGCAGCTTCGCCTCGGCTTCCTGCACGAAGCCGTCAACGTCACGTCCCTTCACGTCCATCTGGATCACCGCGTAGCGCTGTAGCTGTTCCCGGCGCACAAAGGAGTAGCCCTCGTCCGTCTCCACCGTGGCCACCCGGGACAAGGGCACCAGCGCCCCGGACTGGGTGCGAATGGGGAGGTCGGCGATCGCCTGCTGGCTGTCGCGGAAGGCTGCATCCAGCCGGACCTGAAGATCGAAGCGCTTGACGCCGTCGATGATGGTCGACACTGTCTTGCCGCCGATGCCGGCCTGCACCACCTCCAGGATCTCGTCAGCGTTGATGCCGTAGCGGGCTGCCTCGTCGCGATTGACCTTGATCACCATCTGCGGCTTGCCCTTGTTCGCCTCCAGGGACAGGTCGGCGGCACCGGGCACTTGGTCGAGCACGGCCTTCATCTGGCCGGCCAGACGGTCCAGCGTCGCGAGATCCTCGCCGTAGATCTTGAGGGCCAGGGTCGCCCGCACGCCGGAGATAAGTTCCTCGACCCGCATCTGGATGGGCTGAGTGGAGGCAAACACCACCGTGGGAATGGCCTTTTCCAGGGACTCCTGCATTTCATGGGCGAGTTTCGGCATGGGCATGCGTTCGGGCCACTCGTCCGCCGGTTTCAGGTCCACCAGCACTTCCATGTAATTCACGTCCGCCGTCTCGCCCTTCTCGGCGCGGCCGATGGTGGCTAGGGTGGACGTCACCTGGGGGAACTGCTGTTTCAGGGCGGTGTCGATGCGCTTGGCGACACCGAGGCTCTCTTCCAGCGAAGTGGAGGGAATGCCGGTGACGCGGAAGATGAGCGTTCCCTCCTGCAGGGTGGGCATGAATTCCTTGCCGAGGAAGGGGAAGACGGCGAGTGCCGCTACCAGCAGCGCCAGGGCGCCGCCGATCACTTGCTTCTTCCGGTCGAGAGCCCAGTCCAGCAGCGGCAGGTACAGCCGCTTGGCGTGGCGCAGGATGAAGGTGTCCTTCTCTTCCTTCGGTTTCAGGATCAGCGCCGCCAGCACCGGCACCAAGGTGAGCGTCAGGATGAGCGAGCCCACCATGGCGAAGGCGATGGTGAGCGCCATGGGCTTGAACAGCTTGCCCTCCAGGCCGGTCAGGGAGAAGAGCGGCAGGAACACGACGATGATGATGAGGATGGCGAAGGCAATGGGGTTGATCACCTCCCGCGCTGCTTCCAGCATCACGTGCGTCTTGTTCACCGCTTTGCCGGCCTGGTGGGAGAGCAGGCGGAAGCTGTTTTCCACCATCACCACCGCGCCATCCACCATCATGCCGATGCCGATGGCGAGACCGGCCAGCGACATCAGGTTGGCCGACATCCCGAAGAACTGCATGAGGATGAAGGCGATCAGCATGGCGAGCGGCAGGGTGACGACCACGACGATGGCCGAACGGATTTCCCCGAGGAACAGGAAGAGGACGACCGCCACCAGGATCGAGCCTTCCAGCAGCGCATTCTCCGCCGTCTTGAGGGCCTTCTCGACCAGTTCAGTGCGGTCGTACTCCGGGGTGATGGTCACGCCCGCCGGCAATGCCTGCTGGGCCACCTTGAGCTTGGTTTTTACCGCATCGACGACGCTCTTGGCATTTTCGTTGATGCGGGCCAGTGCCTGTCCCAGCACCACTTCCCGGCCGTCCTTGGTCACCGCGCCGAAACGCAGGCCGGGCGCCTCCTTCACTTCGGCCACGTCGCGCACATAGATCGGTGCGCCGTCGTGCTGGGTGATCACGATGTTGCCGATGTCGCGGCTATTGGCGACCAATCCCAGGCCGCGCACCAGGTACTGCTCCTGGCCGAGATTCACGTACTGGCCACCGACCTGGCGATTGTTGGCGGTCAGCGCCTCCATCACCGCCTTGAAGCTGAGGCCGTACTTGATCAGTTTCTGCGGCTGGATGAGCACCTGGAACTGCTTCTCGTCGCCGCCCCAGGAAACCACATCATCGACGCCGGAGGCCGTGCGCAGCATGAGCCGCACGTTCCAGTCCTGCAGGGTGCGCAGGTCCATGGTCGAGAGTTTCTTATCAGCGGATTCGACGGTGTACCAGAACACCTGGCCTAATCCGGAGCTATTCGGCCCCAGAGATGGTTCGCCATAGCCCTCGGGAATCCGCTCTTTCGCTTCCAGGAGTTTTTCGCCGGCCAGGCGGCGGGCGAAATAGATATCCACGTTGTCCTTGAAATAGACGCTCACATAGGAGAGCCCGAACAGAGACACCGAGCGGATTTCCTCGACCCCGGGCAGGCCGGCCATGGCGGTTTCCACCGGGAAAGTGAGGAGTTTCTCGACGTCCTCGGCGGCCAGCCCTGGCGATTCGGTATAGATATTGACCTGTACCGGCGTTACGTCCGGGAAGGCATCCACCGGCACCGTGCGGAATGCCTGAATGCCGAAGACCACGACAAGCAGGAAACCCACCAGGACCAGCACCTTGTAGCGCAGCGAGATATCGACAATGTTATTAAGCATGACGACCCCTCAGTCCGCGTCGCCGATTTGCGACTTGAGGAGGCGTGCCTTGAGCGCATAGGCGCCCGCCACCACCACCGACTCGCCGGCCTTGACGCCGCTCGTGAGGACAATGCGCTTGCCGACCTTGTCGCCCACTTCGACGGCACGGGGTTCGAAGCCACCCGCTTCGCGGACAAAGGCCGTGGGCTGGCCGTTCACCAGCAACACCGCCGCCTGCGGCAGGGTCAGCGCCTCGGTCGTGGAAGCGGTGGCGATGGCCGCCGTCGCGAACATCTCGGGCTTCAGGCGCCGGTCCGGGTTGGGGACCTCGACCCGCGCCTGCACCGCCCGGGTTTCCCTGTCCACGGTGCTGCTGATATAGGTCAGCCGGCCCTGGAACGCTTCACCGGGATAGGCGCTCACCGTCACCATGGCCGGCGCTCCCACTCGCACCCGGCCGAGGTCTTTCTCGAACAGGTTGGCTTCGATCCACAGGGTCGACAGGTCGGCCACGGTAAAGAGGCTCTTGTCCGGTTGGGCCAGTTCGCCCAATACCGCGCTCTTCTCGATCACCGTGCCGGCAAACGGCGCCTTGACCGGAAACAACGAGACCGGGCCGGTGTCCGACTCGTCGTGCGCGGCATCGAGGAGCCGCAGGCGGTCGTCGGCAGCGCGCAGACTGGCGCGGGCCTTTTCGTACTCACTGCGGGCGCGCAGGTAATCCTTGTCGGGAATGATTTCCTCGGCCTTGAGCTTCTGGGCCCGCTCGAAATCGGCCTTGGCCAGCGCCAACTGGCTTTGCGCCTGGCGATAGGCGGAGTGGGCCTCGCCCAGTTCCATACTGTCCAAGAGCGCCAGGGGCTGACCGGCCTTCACGTTGTCGCCGAGCTTGGCCTTGACTTGTGTGATGCGCGCCGACACCCGAGGTGCGACATGGGCGATGCGCTCCTGGTTGGCGCGGATGGTGGCGGTCAGCACCACCTGGTCGGCGACCGATTGCGCCGCCAGCGCTTCGACCTGGATGCCGGCGGTCTCAATTTCCTCGGCGGACAACTTCAATTGTCCTGCTTCAGCAGCTTCGGCCGGCTTGTCGTCGCCCTCCTTGTCCTCCGGGTTCTTGGCAGGGACCATTTCTTCCTTGGCGACGGGCGCCGGCTTTGCCTCGGCCGGCGCAGGATCAGGCTTGTTGCAGGCGGCCAGGACGAACGCCCCGGCCAGGCAGGCGAGCCAGGCGGCGCGCCGAAGGGAAAATACTGGCATGGATTGCCTTTTGGAAGAATTCTTGCGGTTGGAAATCATCGACTGCGGATTCATCGGGCTTCTCCGGCCCCTGGCCAGCCGGCCGCGGCTTCGAGGGCGATGGTGGCCAGCCGCAGTTCACTGCGGGCATCGACCAGGTCGCGGCGCCCGTCGAGCACCTGCCGATTCACCACGATGAGCTGCAGGAGGCCGATCTCGCCGGCGCGATAGGCGGTGGCCGACAGGCGCTGGTTTTGATCAAGGCTGGCCAGCACCATCTCCTCCAGGCGCTTCACCCGGGCCCGCAGGCTGTCGACGTTGAGCCACAGGGCGCGTACCTGGGCGGGGATATCGCGGCCGACAACCTGCCGCTCGATCTGCACCTGGGCAAGTTCGCTGCTGGCCCGGCCAATGCCCGCGGCGTTGCGGCGAAAGAGCGGTAGCGGCAACGACAGGCTGAGGCCGACCACCTTTTCCCGGGCGTCGTTGGGCCCTTCGCGGCCGGCCGTCAAGCCAAGGGTGATGTCCGGGTAGACCGCGGCCCGCTCCAGGCCGAGGCGGCTGGCCGCCGCCGCTTCCCGTCGTTCCAGGGCCTGCAACTGCGGCCGCGAGCGCGCCGTCGCGAGCAACTGATCGAGGGTGTAGCTCGGGGCCGCGGGTGTCAGCTCGCCGGCGACCTCGGGCAGGCTGTCGGGCGCCTGTTGTAGGGCGCTGGCCAGCTCGGCCCGGGCCTCGGTGAGCCGTTCCCGCAGGGAGGCAAGCTGGTTGCGTCCGCGCTCCGCCTCTACCGCTGCCAGGTTGCCGTCGAGGCGGCTGTCCTCGCCCGCCGCCACCCGCTTCTGCACGGCCGCTGCGGCGTTGTCGACCAACCTGAGCGCTTCTTCCTCGGTGGCAATGCGCAGCTGCAAGGCCAGCACCTGCACAAAGCGCTGTTCGATGTCGACGCGGACTTGGCGACGCGCCTCCCGCAGCGCTGCCTGCAAGGCCTCCAGTTCCTGGCTGGCCGCCTCACGGCGGTAAGCTTGCTGCCCGGCGATTTCGAAGGTCTGCGCAATGCCGGCGTTCCACTCCCGCTGCTTGTCGGCGGCGAGGCCCGGCTGCGGGACTTTTCGCCGTGCCTGCTCAAGGGCGAGCTGAGGATTGTTCCAGAGAAGACTGCGCGCATCGGTGAGTTCGCCCTCGGCTGCCGCCAGCCTGGCCTGCGCTGTGCGCAGGGTCGGGTTGGCGGTTTCGGCCAGGCGCCAGGCTTCGTCGAGGGTCAGGGAAGCGGCCGCTCGGGCCGACGCCAGGGGGAGGGCCAGGGCAAGGCATGCCCCGGCCAGGATACTGACGGCGCGCCGCGACGGGCGCACCGCGGCAAGATAGCCGCAAAATTGCATGGATAATACCTTTCAAGCACTGGCAGGCGCGACGGCGCCCGCCGTGGGTCAAGACAAATGACGGAATTCAGGCTTGAAAGGAGGTTCGCGGGGGACGGAAGGGTCCGTCGCTCGGGCGGCTCGGGACTCGCGCCCGGTCCGGCCCGCTCAGGTGTTGTTGGGCAGTGAAGAGTATCGGGAAGTGTGGTGCATGACCGCACTCCGTCCCGGTCAGATGGGACTGCGCATGGCAACCTTGGTTGCAATGCTGGTCGGCAAAGCCTGAATCAGGTAAATCACCCGGCATGGGGGAAAAGTGGGCGATTTCGTACGACACCGCATCGGCGGTCGCTTCCGCCCCATAGCTCCACAGCGACACACTGACCAGGCAAAAGGCCAGCAATGTCGCGAGGAAGGAGCGGAAGCGGGGATGGCGAAGCATGGATGGGAATTATTCGTATTTTGGCATTAGCCGTCAATTAGACCGGAAGCTCTGCCGGCTACTGGGGGAATTTCATATCAACGGTTTTCTCGATGGGCGGATAACAGACGCCGAGTTTCTCATTGCACCCTTGATAAGACGCATAAAGGGTGATCGTTTTGGCCTTTGGCGCGCGCTCCAGCATGATTTCCGCGACGACGGGCGATTTATAGACTTCGATCAGCCCAAAATAGGGATCGTTCTTCATCTCGCCGGAAGGTAGCTTGACCTCCTTGATGAGGACGCCGCTGGCGTTCTTCAAGGCAAAGCGGACCTTGTTCTTGTAGAGGTAGTGCTTCTTGGCAGGAATGATCTCAGCCACCACCGTATCGCTACCCTTCAGGGACGCATTAAACCGAAAGGCCTGATCGGGAGGCAAGGGTTCCTCGGCGGCCGAAGCGCAATGAACCACGCTCATGAGCATCAAGGCAGACAAGGTGCGACGGTCAAACAGGGAGAAAGATCGTTGAGCCAATTTGTGTTCCTCGTTTCGGTTTGTGGCCAGGGGTTGCATCGAAATTTCCTGCGCTCTCGCTAAAGGGTCGCCTTGCTTTGAGCTGAAGACAGCAAGGCCCCCCAAAGAAGAATCACGGCGCTCAGACAAAGCGCCGTATCGGCGAGATTGAAGGCTGGCCAGTGCCAGGCGCCGGCATGGAAGTCCAGATAATCCACGACCGCTCCCTGGAACAGGCGATCTACCAGGTTGCCGACGGCACCGCCGAGAAGCAGGCTATACCCCCAGCTTTCCCAACGGTTCGCCACGCCTTTGAGCAACATGACGCTTAATCCCCCCGAGACGACCACGGCGAGAGCAATGAAGGCATAGCGTTGCCAGCCGCCGGCATCCGCAAGAAAACTGAAGGCTGCACCGCTATTCAGGATGTGAACGAGGTTGAAAAACGGCAATACCGTTGCGCCAGTGCCCAAAGGGAAGGTCGCTACGATCCAATGCTTGACCCCTTGGTCCGCCAAGGCCACACCGATGGCCAACCCCAGCCAGCGGCAACGGTCCATCATGGGCTTATCCGGGATCATTTGCGGAGCAGGCGCAGGCCGTTGAAAACCACCAGCAGGCTCGCGCCCATGTCCGCAAACACCGCCATCCACATGGTGGCGTTACCCAAAATGGCCAATCCGAGAAAGATCGCCTTGATCCCCAGTGCCATCCCGATGTTTTGCCAGAGCACCGCATGGGTGCTTCGGGACAGGCGAATGGTCTCGGGAATACGCCGCAGATCGTCGTTCATGATAACCACGTCGGCCGCTTCCATTGCTGTGTCTGTTCCGGCCGCACCCATCGCCACGCCGATGTTGGCACGCGCCAGCGCCGGTGCGTCGTTGATGCCGTCACCGGTCATCGCGGTCGGGCCATGGCGACGCTGCAAGTCTTCAATAGCCGCCAGCTTGTCCTCAGGGAGCAGATTGCCTCGGGCGTCGTCGATGCCTGCTTCCTTGGCGATGCTGGCGGCCGTCGCTGCATTGTCGCCGGTCAGCATGACTGAGACGACACCGAGACGGTGCAGATCGGCCACTGCCTCCCGCGAGCTTTCCTTGATGGTGTCCGCCACCGCAAAAATTGCCAGCACTTGCTGTGCCGTCGCCAGCATGGTCACCGTCCGGCCTTGCGTCTCGTGCGCCTGAAGGCGAGCCTCGATTTCGGCACTACACAGCCCGCGCTCCTCGATCAGGCGATGATTGCCGAGGATCAGCAGTTGGCCGTCGGCCCTCGCTTCCACGCCCCGTCCGGCAAGGGCGACAAAATCGGTCAAGCCATTTTCCGGAAGCTTGAGACCGGTTGCAATCGCCTTGGAGACTGGATGGTCCGAGTGCCCGGCCAGGCTGGCCGCCCAGGCAAGCACTTGGGATTCAGGAACCGTCGAGGGCAGCAGTTCGGTGGCGACCAGACGGGGTTTGCCTTCGGTAATGGTGCCGGTCTTGTCGAGGGCAATGACGCGGAGTTTACGGGCCTCCTCAAGATAGACACCGCCCTTGATCAGGATGCCGCGTCGGGCTGCTGCGGCCAGCCCGCTAACGACCGTTACCGGCGTGGCGATCACCAGCGCGCAGGGGCAAGCAATAACCAGCAGCACCAGGGCTTTGTAGAGCGCCTGCGTCCAGGTCCAGCCGAGGAGCCAGGGCGTCAGTACAGCCACGGCAACGGCGATGCCGAACACGGTCGGCGTGTAGATTGCGGCAAACCGGTCAACGAAGCGTTGGGTCGGCGCTTGCGTCCCCTGCGCCTGTTCGACGGCGTGGATGATGCGGGCCAGCGTGGTGTTGTCGGCAGCGGCCGTCACACGAAACTCCAGAGTGCCGGTTTCGTTGATCGTGCCAGCAAACACCGGGTCGCCTGCCGCCTTGTCAATCGGGATGCTTTCGCCGGTGACCGGTGCCTGATTGACCGCACTGCTTCCGGCCGTCACTTGACCGTCAAGCGGTATCCGGGCGCCGGGTTTGACCCGAACGCAGGATTCCAGCTTTACCTCCGCCGCCGGTACTTCCCGCCACGTCCCATCGGCCTGCCGAACTTCCGCCGTCTCCGGCGTCAGGTCGAGCAGGCCCTTGATGGCGTTACGCGCCCGATCCACCGAGCGGGCTTCGATCAGTTCGGCAATGGCATACAAGGCCATGACCATCGCCGCCTCGGGCCATTGTCCAATGAGGAAGGCGCCGGTCACGGCAACGCCCATCAGCGCGTTCATGTTCAATTGCCCGCGCCGTAATGCCGCCACGCCTTTAGTATAGGTAGAAATGCCGGACAGCCAGATGGCGACGATGGCCAATGCCATACCGATACCCTTGAAAGGCAAGGTATCGGGCGCGAAGAAATCCAGCGCTTCCGCACCGACGGCCAGCCCGAGCGCCAGAACACTTCGCCAGAGATCACTGACGCCAACGTTCTTTGTTGCCGCCTGAGCTGCAGACACCGGCTTGGGCGTAAAGCCGGCTTTACGGATGGCAGCCAAGGCTGCATCAAGGGCTTCCGTCGTCGCATCAATCGCAACCGTGCGCGCCGACAGTTGGAAACGCAGGGAACGGACGCCCTCGATACCGGCCACCGCACGACGGATGTCATTCTCCTCGTTCGGGCAGTCCATGGTGGGAATCACGAAGATCGGCACGCCATCGCTTTGAGCGAGATCGGCGGCTGCCGGGATTTCTGCGGCTGTGGGCACTGCTGCTGAACAGCCGCCCGCACATCCGCAATGGGCAGCTTTCTGAAGGGGCTTCGGGTTGGTATCAAGACTCATGGCGTTCTCCTTGTTTCCCGCATTAGAAACCCTTGAGTGACTACAGAGTCAAGCGATTGCAATAAGGGAAACCGGTTGGAGCGGAAGGGACACCCGAGTTCTTCAAATATTGGAATTGCCAGCTTGCCTCAAGCTTGGTGCAAATTCCGGCAAATCCAGTACCTGACTAGAAAGGTCATAAAGAGAATTGCGTAAATGTCGGCACGGTTTCGAAGAGATCAGCGACCAGCCCGTAATCCGCCACCTGGAAGATCGGCGCATCGGGATCCTTGTTGATGGCGACGATGATCTTCGACTCCTTCATCCCGGCCAGATGCTGGATGGCACCGGAAATACCGACCGCGATGTAAAGCTGCGGGGCGACGATCTTGCCGGTCTGTCCAACCTGGTAGTCGTTCGGCACGAAACCGGCATCGACCGCTGCACGCGATGCACCGAGGGCGGCACCGAGCTTGTCGGCGAGCGGTTCGAGCAGGGTGTGATAGTTCTCGCCACTGCCCAGGCCACGGCCGCCGGAGACGATGATCTTGGCGGCACCGAGTTCGGGACGCTCGGACTTGGTCAGTTCGCGGTTGGTCAGGGTGCTTTGAGCGGTGTCGGCAGTTGCGACGACGCTTTCGATTTTGGCGGCATTTTCCCGGTTGACCGCATCAAAGGCGGTCGTGCGCACGGTGATGACTTTGACCTTGTCGGCGCTCTGCACGGTAGCCAGGGCATTGCCGGCGTAGGTCGGACGGACGAAGGTGTCGGCGGACTCAACGCCGATGATTTCGGAGATCTGGGCGACGTCGAGCAATGCGGCGACGCGCGGCATGAGGTTCTTGCCGAAGGTGGTGGCCGGGGCGAGGATGTGGCTGTAACCCGATGCGTTGGCGATGACTAGTGCGGTCAGATTCTCGGCCGTCTGGCTCTGGTAGTGGGCGGCGTCGGCGACTTTGACGGTGCTCACGCCGCTGAGGGTGGCGGCTTCCTGGGCGGCGGCAGTGCAGTTGCAGCCGGCGACGAGGACATGGATGTCGCCACCGATTTTCGCTGCCGCAGCGACGGTGTTGAGGGTGGCGGCCTTAAGGGACTGGTTGTCGTGTTCGGCAATGACGAGAATGGTCATGATCAGATCACCTTGGCTTCGTTCTTGAGTTTGTTGACGAGTTCGGCGACATCGGCAACCCGGACGCCGGCACTGCGCTTGGCGGGTTCGGCGACTTTGAGGGTGGTCAGGCGCGGGGTGACGTCGACGCCAAGGTCGGCCGGCTTGACGGTGTCGAGCGGCTT
>CAMKYP010000096.1 GCA_946477505.1 uncultured Dechloromonas sp.
CAATCCTGAATGTTGTTCAGCCACTGGTTGTAGGTATTGACCCAGTTTTCCGGATAGAACTTGATTTCGCCGGAATGGACGACCTCAAGGGCCTTCTCGGTGATCGACTTGCCGTCAGCACCCGGCTTGGACATGGCGACGAACCACTGGTCGGTCAGCATCGGCTCGATGACGACGCCGGTGCGGTCGCCACGCGGCACCTTCAGCTTGTGCTTGTCAGTCTTTTCCAGAATGCCGAGGGCTTCCAGATCGGCGACGACGGCCTTGCGGGCGTCGAAGCGGTCAAGACCGCGGTATTTTTCCGGCGCTTGGTCGTTGATCTTGGCGTCCAGCGTCAGGATCGAGATCATCGGCAGGCCATGGCGCTGGCCAACAGCGTAGTCGTTGAAATCGTGCGCAGGCGTGACCTTGACGCAGCCGGTACCGAATTCGAGATCGACATAGCTGTCGGCGATGATCGGGATTTCCCGATCGGTCAGCGGCAGCTTGACCATCTTGCCGATCATGGCCGTGTAGCGCTCGTCTTCCGGGTGCACCATCACGGCGGTGTCGCCGAGCATGGTTTCCGGACGCGTCGTGGCGACCACCAGGCTGCCCGAGCCGTCGGCCAGCGGGTAGCGGATGTGCCACATGAAGCCGTCTTCTTCCTCCTGAACGACTTCGAGGTCGGAAACGGCGGTGTGCAGCTTCGGATCCCAGTTCACCAGGCGCTTGCCGCGGTAGATCAGGCCTTCGTTGTAGAGGCGGACGAAGGTTTCGGTGACCACCTTGTTTAGGCCGGCATCCATCGTGAAGCGCTCGCGCTTCCAGTCCGGGCTGGTGCCCATGCGGCGCATCTGGCGGGTGATCGTGCCGCCCGAGTATTCCTTCCATTCCCAGACTTTTTCCAGGAATTTCTCGCGGCCGAGGTCGTGGCGGCTGATACCTTGGGCGTCCAGCTGGCGCTCAACGACGATCTGCGTGGCGATGCCCGCGTGGTCGGTGCCCGGTTGCCACAGGGTGTTGTGGCCGCGCATCCGATAGTAGCGGGTCAGCGCGTCCATGATCGTCTGGTTGAAGCCGTGGCCCATGTGCAGGGTGCCGGTGACGTTGGGCGGCGGCAGCAGGATACAGAAATTATCTTGCTTGTTGCCGTCTACACCGGCAGCGAAATAATTCTGACCTTCCCACGCGGGGTACCAGCGGCGTTCGATATCGGCGGGCTCAAAGGCTTTGGCGAGTTCCATGGACTTCTCGGAAAAGGGGAAACCCACGATTATACCGGAGCACTGCCCCGGCTTTGGCGCGATATCCGTTGCGCTTCAGTCGCGGTGTGGCGATGCAGCGATCATGGCCTGCTCGGCCAGGAAGTCGCGCAGAGTCGATTCGATGATGCGGGGTAGTTCGGTGGCCAGACGCTGTTCGACACGGCGGGCCAGTTCGCTGGCCAGTTGCTCGTATAGTTCGGCATTGATCGGGGCACGAGGCGGTGTGGTTTCTTGCTGCGAAGTCGACGTTTCGTTTGAACGGAGGGAGGGGAGCTGGGCGGCAATGGCTTCGTCATTGTCGGACGGCGGCAATGCGCTCGGGAGGGGGGATCCCTCTAGCGTAGAGGTGGCCTCATCAATGAGGACGGGAATGTCATCCTCGTCGTCGATGGCATCTGTCAAAGTCGGTACGTCGTCGAATTCGGCCTCCGCCTGGCGCTTGCGGTGCATCAGGGCGTCGGCGCGGGCTAGGATCGGGCTGGGCACGGGAATCCTTTAGCGGCCGCTGAGATCGAAGTAGCGGACTTCGCAGCCGCGATCTTTGTAGAACTTGACCCGGTCACGCGCGGCGCTGCGATCGTCTTCGTCCTGTCCGACCACCTCGATCAGGCTCTCGAAGCGTGAAAAACCCGGCGGTATATCCCGGCTCAGATTCATCAGACGTTCATCTTGCGAGATGGTATCGAGCTTGTCGGTGATCAGAATCGGGGTTTCGGTGGCCAGTGGCGAATCGGCACGGCAGTGCGGCACGAAACTGAGGGCCGAATGGGTCCATAGCATCCGGTCGATGCTGCCGGCGACCTCCGGTTCGGTTGCGTACACCAGCATCGGTTTTTTCTTGGCGTAGGCGCCGCTCAGCAAGGCGCAGGCGGCGGCTATGCGATCACTGGCCCCGTGGTAGAAGAATACCTGTGTCAATTGAGCTTGCCCGCGCGTTGCAGGAGGTAATGCGTCAGAAGCGGAACCGGCCGCCCGGTGGCGCCCTTGTCGGCGCCCGATTTCCAGGCGGTTCCGGCAATATCCAGGTGCGCCCAGTCGAATTTCTTGGTGAAGCGCGACAGGAAACTGGCCGCCGAAATGGCCCCGCCATAACGCCCACCAATGTTCGCCATGTCGGCGAACGGGCTTTTCAGCAATTCCTGGTAATCGTCCCACAGTGGCATGTGCCAGGCGCGGTCATTGGCTTCCTCGCCAGCTTCCTGCAGGTCGCGTGCGAGGCCATCCTTGTTGGCGAACAGGCCGGTGGCGATGTTGCCCAAGGCCACGACGCAGGCGCCGGTCAGCGTGGCAACATCAATCAGGGTGTCCGGGTCGAAGCGTTCTGCGTAGGTCAGCGCGTCGCACAGAATCAGGCGGCCTTCGGCATCGGTGTTCAGGATTTCGATGGTCTGGCCGGACATCGAGGTGACGATGTCCCCTGGACGGGTCGCGTTACCCCCGGGCATATTTTCGGTAGCTGGAATGATGACGGTCAGGTTGATCGGCAGGGCCATGCGGGCAACGGCCTGCATGGTGCCCAGGACGCTGGCGGCGCCGCACATGTCATATTTCATCTCGTCCATTTCGGCACCCGGTTTCAGCGAAATGCCGCCGGTGTCGAAGGTGACGCCTTTGCCGACCAGCACGATCGGTTTTTCGTTGGCCTTGGCACCCTTGTAGCTCAATACGATCAGCTTCGGCGGTTGGTGCGAACCACGCGCGACGGCGAGCAGCGAATGCATACCGAGCTTTTCCATGGCGTCACGCTCAAGGACTTCGCACTCGAGCTCGAGTGCCTTGGCCATGGTCTTCGCCTGTTCTGCCAGATAGCTCGGGTGGCAAACATTGGGCGGCAGGTTGCCGAGCGTCTTGGCCAGCGCCACGCCGTTGGCAATGGCTTGGCCCTGATGCATGCCTTCTTCGGCCGGGGCCAGTTCGTTGCGGCGTTCGACGCTGATCGTCAGCTTGCGCAACGGGCGGCGAATTTCTTCCTTCTTGCTCTTGAATTGATCGAACCTGTAGGTGGCGTCCAGCGCTGCAATGACTGTCTGGCGGACGCGCCAAGTAATGCTGCGCTTCCGAACCTGGAGTTCAGTCAGGAAAAGCGTGGCATCGAAGGCGCCGGTTTCGTTGAGCACCTTGACTGCGGTCCGGATGGCGCTGGTGAATTCCTTTTCGCGGAATTCCTTTTCCTTGCCCAAGCCAACCAGCAGGATGCGGTCACAAAGCGTCGATGGCACGTTGTGCAGCAGCAGCGTGCTGCCTGCCTTGCCTTCCATGTCACCGCGGCGCACGATGTCGGCAATGTAGCCGCCGGACGCGTTGTCGAGCAATTCCGCCGGGAGGGTCAGTTTCCTCGATTCGAAAACGCCGACGACCACGCAGGCGCTGCGCTGTTTTTCCGGGCTTCCGCTTTTTATGCTAAATTCCACAAGCTGCTCCTGATCAAGGAAATATCAGTATTCGAGGGATTATCCTCGCATTTTTTCGGTTTCGTCAAAGCATGATATTCGAGCGCGCCGCCCGGCGCGAATTTGCCCAGGCAGCTGCCGGCATCAGCGTTGCGCTGCTGGCTATTCTGACCTCGACCCATTTGATTCGTTTGCTCAAGGAAGCAGCGGGCGGACGCATTGCGCCGGAAGCGGTGGCATCCTTGCTGGGTTTTGCAGCGCTGAATTTCATGCCTGTTTTGCTGTCATTGACGCTTTTTGTGTCCATTTTGCTCAGTTTGTCCCGTGTTTATCGGGATTCCGAAATGGTGGTCTGGTTTTCCGCGGGGTTGCCGCTGACAGGATGGATTTCGCCCGTTTTGCGTTTTGCCCTGCCGATCATTCTTGCAATTGCCGCCGTTTCGGGGTTTCTTGCGCCTTGGGCCAATTCCAGTTCGGCGGAGTATCGTGAGCGCCTTTCAGCACGCAGCGAACTCTCACAGGTGTCGCCTGGCGCTTTCCGGGAGGTCAAGAAAGGGCAGCGAGTATTTTTCGTGGAAGGGGTGGGTGAGGATGGCAGCAACGTCGGCAATGTCTTCGTCGCCTCTTATCAGGAGGGTAAGTTCGGTGTAATCGTGTCCGATTCGGGCTTTCAGGAAACGGCCGGCAATGGCGACCGTTTTGTCGTGTTGGAACGCGGAAGGCGTTACGAGGTGGAGCCGGGCAGTCCGGCGTTCAAAGTCATGGAATTTGAACGCTACCGGGCGCGTGTTGAGGATGGTGAACCGGCTTCCTCCTCGCTGTCACCTAAGGGTATGCCGATTACCGAGTTGATTCTCGAGGACAGCAATGTCGCGCGCGGCGAACTGTTGTGGCGGATCGGCTTGCCGGTTTCGGCATTGATCCTGTGTCTTCTCGCTATTCCGCTTTCCTATGTGAATCCGCGGGCCGGGCGTTCGGCCAACATGTTGATCGCCATCCTGATCTACGCCATTTACAACAATCTGTTATCGGTCAGCCAGGCCTGGGTGGCGCAAGGCAAGATGTCCTTCTGGGTGGGCGTCTGGGCGGCTCACGTCGTGATGTTCTTGCCGCTGGTGGCGCTTTTCTACAAACGGATCGTCGTGCGCATGCCTTGGCAGCGCTGGGGGCATTGATGTTTCGCCTGAATCTCTATCAGCGCTATCTGATTCGCGAGACATTTGCATCGATATTCCTGGTGCTCGCCGCTTTTCTGGCGCTATTCGCCTTCTTTAATTTTATTGACGAACTGCGCAGCGTCGGCAAGGTCGGGTACACGGTATTTCACGCTGCCTTGTTCGTTGCGTTGGGCATGCCCGGCCTGATTTACGAGTTGATTCCCATTGCGACATTGATCGGGGCCCTGTATGCCCTGTCCACGCTGGCGCGTCATTCGGAAATCACCGTTCTGCGAGCTTCCGGGCTGGCCACGGGCGACTTGCTGAAAACCCTATTCAGGGCAGCCTTGTTGTTGGCGTTGTTGACCTTCGTGGTGGGTGAGGCCTTGGTTCCCTTCAGTGAGCGGCTGGGACGGGAAATCAGGGCCAAGGCGATGAGCACGGTGATTGCCCAAAGCGGTTTTGATAGCGGGCTGTGGGTCAAGGATGGGCGCAGTTTCATCAATATTCGCAGTGCAATGCCCGACGCACCCCTGCAAGGTATCCGCATCTACAAATTCAGCCAGGACAACCAGCTCGAGTCGGTGACCGATGCGCGTCAGGCGGAGTTTCAGTTGCCGGATCGATGGGTTTTGCAGGATGTCGTCAAAACCGTTCTGGAGGGTGATTCGGCACGGGTTGAGAGTAGTCCTGACGGCGAGTGGCACTCTAATGTCACACCGAACCTGTTGGCGGCATTGATGGTTTCTCCCGAGCGTATGTCGCTGATCGGGCTGTTGAACTACACCCGGCACCTCAGTGACAACAAGCAAAAGACGGAACGTTACCAGATAGCGCTCTGGAAGAAATTACTCTACCCGCTGGCTGCGTTGGTCATGGTCGCGCTTGCGCTACCGTTCGGGTATTCGCACAACCGGGTGGGCGGTGTCAGTTTGAAGATATTTGCCGGTGTCATGCTCGGCATCCTCTTCTATGCCTTGAACGGCCTATCCTCCAACCTGGGGGCGATCAACTCGTGGTCGCCGCTGGTCAGCGCGACGGCACCATCTGCCCTGTTCCTGCTCGTCGCAATGGGGATGTTGTGGTGGGTCGAGCGCCGCTGATCAGTTGGCGCTGACGATACGGGTGCCGGCGATCCGGTCGTGCAGGAACTGCTTGTCCTTGTCCAGTAGAGCCCAGACGATGCCGATTCCCAGAAACAGGATGCTGGGCCAGGCGGCGAGATAGCGCAGGATGGCTTGCAGCGGACGCAATGGCTTGCCGCTTTCGTCGACCAAACGCATTTTCCAGGTTTTCATGGGTAGCGTTTGGCCGCCGTTGAGCCAACACCAGACAAAATAGGCCATCAGCAGAAACAGGACGTGAGTCCACAGTCCCTTGGCACCGATGACCCAGCCAAAACCCGACAGCACGACCTGGGGGAGAAGGAAGCCGATCAGCAAGATCGAAAAAACGACCAATCCTTCATATAGCATGCAGACGAGGCGTCGTCGCAAGCCCACTAGTTCGGTTGTCATTGGTTTTGTGCACCGGTGGAATGTGGCGCGGGAGGCGTGGGTTCAGCGCCGCTTGCCGTAGATGAGGTGGTTAGTACCGCGTTTGGGGTCAGCAGCTTCGATGAGCGGCCAGATTCGCGGATGCGTTGTCGCTCCTCTGGGCTGAGGCTCGAATAAGCCTCCCACTTTTGTTTGACGACCTGTTTTTGTTCGCTCGGAAGCTGGTTGAAATCCTTGTACGTGTCGCGGACCTTGTTGCGTTCGGAAGGCGACAGGGAAGCCCACTCCCGCATGCGATCCTGCATGCGTTGTTGCTCGTTGGGGTTCATTGCAGGATAGCGATCGGCAATGCCCAGCCATTTCTTCTTGCGAATGTTCTCCATGCCGTCCCAATTCTTTGCCAGCGGAGCGAGCACAGTTTTTTGCTGGGCGCTTAGCTGATTCCAGCCTGGTTGTGGCGGCGTGCCGATAATCGCCGTTGTCGGTGGTTCGGCAGCGATGGCGGTATTTAGCCCGAGGGCGAGGATCAGTCCTCCGGCGAGTCGTCTAGTAGCCATTCGAAGAAATCGTTGTCCAGGAAAGCATCGGGGGGCAGCTCGTCAGTGAGCAGTGCGCTATCCACTTCTTCCAGCGCAGTGACGTATTGAACACTGTGCCAATAGAAAGAAATCCACATGCCGAGCAACAATGCCGCAATGGCGAGAATCTGCTTTAGATAGGGAACGTGCGTGCCCAAACGGAAAGATGGGCCACCAAAGCTGGCCAAGGCCATTTGAGGGGCAGCCTGTTTTTGCCGGCCCAGCGCCAGATGGCGGGCGGCTTCGAGGCGCCGGGAGGCGGCCGGTGGAATATCCTTCAATCCGTGGTTCAGCGCTTGCCGAACGCGATATGCGTAACGTTCTTCGTTCATAGCTTTATCCCTTTTGCCGACAGGGCGGTTGCCAGCGTGTGGGTGGCACGCGAGCAATGGGTCTTGACACTGCCTTCTGAGCAGCCCATCGCCGCTGCGGTCTCAGCGACGTCCATGTCTTCCCAGTAACGCATGAGGAAGGCTTCGCGTTGACGTGCCGGAAGCTTTTTTATTTCGTCCTCGATCAGGTTGAGGGTCTGTGCCTGCAACAACTTGCTTTCCGGTGTCTTGGGGCCGGCCTCATCCTCGTCGGCAGCGAGTGTTTCGAGCGGATCGTGGTCGTCGTCCTCGTCCGACGAGAAGGCAGACAGCAAGGTGGTCCACATCGAGCGGACCTTGCTCCGCCGGTAGTAATCGCGAATGGTGTTCTGCAGGATGCGCTGAAAGAGCATCGGGAACTCATCGTCTGGCCGGTCGCCATATTTTTCGGCCAGCTTGAGCATGGCATCCTGCACGATATCGAGCGCAGCTTCCTCGTCACGGACGGCAAACATCGCCTGTTTGAAAGCTCGGCGTTCGATCGATTCGAGAAAGCAGGAAAGTTGTTGGGGCGATGCCAGGGTTGTCTCTTCCAAAAAGCCTTGAGCGGTATATGGATATGCCGGGAAACCTTGACCGAAAATGGGCGGTCGATTATGGTTACGCCCTTTTAGGCAACAGCTTTTTTGGGCTCAAGAATGATGATCAGCGGTGCAGAAATTGTAATCAGGTGCCTGCAAGAAGAAAAGGTCGACTATGTGTTCGGTTATCCTGGCGGTTCCGTTCTGCATATCTACGACGCCCTTTTCAAGCAGGAGGAGGTCAAGCACATTCTGGTTCGCCATGAGCAGGCTGCTGTCCACGCTGCGGACGCCTATTCGCGTTCTTCGCAGAAGGTCGGCGTTGCGCTGGTGACTTCCGGTCCGGGCGTGACCAATACGGTTACCGGTATTGCCACTGCTTATATGGATTCGATTCCGATGGTCGTTCTGTGCGGCCAGGTGCCGACCGCCTACATCGGTCAAGATGCTTTCCAGGAGTGCGATACCGTCGGCATTACCCGTCCCTGCGTCAAGCACAACTTCCTGGTCAAGGACGTCAAGGACCTGGCGGCGACGATCAAGAAGGCCTTTCATATTGCTTCGACTGGTCGTCCGGGTCCTGTGGTGGTCGATATCCCCAAGGACATCACCGCCCAAGTTTGCGACTTCGACTATCCCAAGTCGGTGCAGATGCGCTCGTACAACCCGGTGGTCAAGGGTCATCTCGGCCAGATCAAAAAGGCTGTCCAGATGTTGCAGGAAGCCAAGCGCCCGATTATCTATACCGGCGGCGGCGTCATCCTGTCCGATGCGGCAGAACGTCTGACCCAACTGGCCCGCAAACTGAATTTCCCGGTTACCAACACCCTGATGGGTCTGGGCGGCTACCCGGCGACCGACAAGCAGTTTGTCGGCATGCTAGGGATGCACGGTACCTTTGAAGCCAACAACGCGATGCACTACGCCGACGTGATCCTGGCCATCGGTGCCCGTTTCGACGATCGCGTGATCGGCAATCCGGAGCATTTCGGCGAAGAGAAGCGCCGCGTCATCCATATCGACATCGACCCGTCGTCCATTTCCAAGCGCGTCAAGGTTGATGTGCCCATCGTCGGCAATGTGAACGATGTCCTCGATGAAATCCTCAAGCTGATCGACGGCGGCTTCACGGCCGATCCCGAAGTTGCCGACTGGTGGAAGCAGATCGACGAGTGGCGCGGTCGCAACTCGCTGGCCTATCGCCAATCCGAGCACATCATGCCGCAGTATGTGGTCGAGAAGCTGTACGAAGTGACCGGCGGCGACGCTTTCGTCACCTCCGACGTCGGCCAGCACCAAATGTTTGCTGCGCAGTACTACAAGTTCGACAAGCCGCGTCGCTGGATCAACTCCGGCGGCCTGGGCACCATGGGCGTCGGCCTGCCATACGGCATGGGCGTCCTGCTTGCCAATCCGGGTTCGCAGGTGGCTTGCGTGACAGGCGAAGGCTCGATCCAGATGTGTATCCAGGAACTGTCGACCTGCAAGCAGTACGAGCTGCCGATCAAGATCATCAACCTGAACAACGGCATGCTGGGCATGGTCCGGCAGTGGCAGGAGATGTTCTATTCCAAGCGCTACTCCCAGTCTTACGTCACCTCGCTGCCTGACTTCGTCAAGCTGGCCGAGTCCTATGGTCACGTCGGCATGCGCATCGAAAAGCCGGAAGATGTCGAGCCGGCGCTGCGCAAGGCCTTCACCGAGTACAAGGATCGCCTCGTATTCATGGACTTCATCATCGATCCGGGCGCCAATGTGTTCCCGATGGTGGCTGCCGGCAAGGGCCTGACCGAAATGATCCTCGCCGAAGATATCTGAGCGGGGGAGGAAAAGAAAAATGCGTCATATCATTTCCATCCTGATTGAAAACGAAGCCGGGGCGCTGTCCCGCGTCGCCGGGCTGTTCTCCGCCCGCGGCTACAACATCGAATCGCTGACCGTGGCACCGACGGAAGATCCCTCGCTGTCGCGCATGACCATCCTGACCTGGGGTTCCGACGAGGTGCTCGAGCAGATCACCAAGCAGCTCAACAAGCTGGTTGATGTCGTCAAGGTGGTTGATCTCTCCGAGGCTGCGCACGTCGAGCGCGAACTGATGCTGATCAAGGTTCGCGCCACCGGCAAGGACCGCGAAGAGATGAAGCGGATGGCCGATATTTTCCGTGGCCGCATCATCGATGTCACGGAATCGACCTATGTGATCGAACTGACCGGCGCAAGCTCCAAGCTCGACTCCTTCATTGCCGCGCTCGATGCCGGCTTGATTCTCGAAACCGTGCGTACCGGTGTCTGTGGCATCGGTCGCGGTGATCGTATTCTCAAAGTCTAACTATCCGTTTATAAAGAGGATTTCATGAAAGTTTATTACGACAAGGACGCCGACCTCTCCCTGATCAAGGGCAAGAAGGTCACCATCGTTGGTTACGGCTCGCAAGGTCATGCCCACGCCCAGAACCTGAAGGATTCCGGCGTCAAGGTCACCGTTGGCCTGCGCAAGGGCGGCGCTTCCTGGAAGAAGGCCGAAGCGGCCGGTCTGAAGGTTGAGGAAATCGCCAAGGCCGTCAAGGGCGCCGACGTCGTCATGATCCTGCTGCCGGACGAAAACATTCCGCAGGTTTACAACGAAGAGGTTGCTCCGAACCTGAAGAAGGGCGCTGCCCTGGCTTTTGCCCACGGCTTCAACGTCCATTACAACCAAGTCGTGCCGCGTGAAGACGTGGACGTCATCATGGTCGCTCCGAAGGGTCCGGGCCACACCGTCCGTTCCGAATACCTCAAGGGTGGCGGCGTGCCGTCCCTGATCGCTGTGTATCAGGACAAGTCTGGCAAGGCCAAGGATATCGCCCTGTCCTACGCTGCTGCCAACGGCGGCACCAAGGGTGGTGTCATCGAGACCAACTTCCGCGAAGAAACCGAAACCGACTTGTTCGGCGAGCAAGCCGTTTTGTGTGGCGGTGCCGTCGAGCTGGTCAAGATGGGCTTCGAAACCCTGGTCGAAGCGGGTTATGCGCCGGAAATGGCCTATTTCGAGTGTCTGCACGAACTGAAGCTGATCGTCGACCTGATGTACGAAGGCGGTATCGCCAACATGAACTACTCGATCTCGAACAACGCCGAATACGGCGAGTACGTGA
>CAMKYP010000097.1 GCA_946477505.1 uncultured Dechloromonas sp.
TGGCTGCCGAATACCTCACTCTGAAAAACAAGGTGGGTTCGCCGGGGGCTTACATCTGTTCAATCTGCTTATTGAACCGACAGAGCACCGCCATTTCGTTGTATGCGATACCCGTGGCAGCGCGCTGTTTCAGCCATTCCACTAGCCCCTCTGCCTCAGCGGACATGGATTGAAACCGACGAACTAGCGGTTTTCGTCCGTTTCTTCCGCCTGCATCAGGATGAATCAGCGGAACTTCCTCCGTACCCGATGCCTCGTCGATATAAGCTGACAGGAATTGATACGAGAAATCGAGCGCCTCGACGGTATTCCGGTAATTGACCTTGAGGATGGTGCTGCGGCCCGCTGCTTTGACACCCAAGCTAGCCCACGACACCGAGCGTCTCTTTTTCTCGCCATAGATGCTCTGCGCATCATCGTAGAGCAACAAAAGCGAATTGGTTTCGGGATCGATCATCTGGACCAGCAGCTTGAACCATTCGGGCTCAAAGTCATGGCCCTCGTCGATCAAGATGGCTGAGTATTGCGCCCTTGGCACCCTACCGGATTCCGCACCAGCGATCACGGCTTCAACTTGCCGATCCCAGATCGGCCGATCCGACTTTTCAAGTTCAAGCTGGTACAGATCGCACATGGCCTTGCTCCAGCCATGGAAGTGCCGCACCTGAACGTTGTCACCGGCACCGCGCTCCTTAAGCATCTCCGTGAGTTTCGCCGCCAAGGTCTTGTTGTAACAAAGCACCAGAATCGGCTTTGCCATGTTGAGTTTGTCGAGGTGCAAGCAGCGGAAAGCGAGCAGCAGCGTTTTGCCCGAGCCCGCAACACCGTGAATGATGCGATGACCTTCGCCGAGATTGCGGGCAATCTTTTCCTGATGGGTATCCATCACCTTAATCAGTTCAGGCAGGAACTGATTGATTTTTCCGTTCTTGTCCGGCCCTTCGCCCTCGGGGCCGAACAGCCCCAATTGGTTGATACGGATTTCAGGAAAGAGGTGCCAGCGTACGCGGTCGATACGCGCCAGCGACAGCAAGCCGCCAAAACTGTACTGGAACATGTCCCACAACCGTTGCTGAAGCAATTCAGCATCAACCGTCTCGGTGATTTCGTCCTGGCAAATGACTCGATCACCCGGTATTGCCTGATCCAGGCCGCTTTCCTGAAACTGGCGGCGAGTGATATTGGTCAGGACAACACCGAACCCCCAGGGCAACAGGAGGTGGCCATGGTAACGACCGGGCTCCTGCTGAACCAGCAGCGGGTCGCGCTCCAGCATTTCCTTGATCGCAATGGCGTAGCCCCGTGCTTGCTCAAGCGGATTCACCTCGGTCTTCGGGCCACGGTCCGTAATGATTTCGGCCCGGAAACGATCCATGCTGCGAATCGTGGGCAACTTCCAATCCTTGACCTCCAAGGTCAGGATGCCGCGCCCCGGATGCAACACGATGAAATCCGGCCGTAGTTGCTTACTGCCGACGGGGACATTGATCCAACAGCAGTAATCGTCTTCCAGAGTACGGAACAAACAGGTGGCAAAGCGACGCTCGCCCGCCGTCAGTTTCAAATTCTTGGAATGAATATCCGGGAAGAACAGGGCCATGATTTTCTTTTAGCTTTCGGATGCACCCAGCCTCGAAATCGCGCAGGCTGTGCAGGCTTTGTCATTATCGAGAAGCATTTTCCGCTTCTTTACTTGGCGATGGAATATCTTGAATGGCATACCTTGTGACACAGCTACTGCGAAAACCACAAACCGTCTACGTACAGGCTGGCGAAGTTAGCAAAGTCTTGTTCCGGTTCCTTCCCTCGATATACGGTGAAAACGCCACCGCAGAGCACAACGTGCTTTATCAAAGGTGGCCGCGCACCAGTTAGCCGCCCCCAGTCTCGCCCTTTGCGGTAGAGGCAACCAGTCTCCCCGGAATACCTTTTCTCCTCCATCCGATTTGGCGGGGCGGCGCTGTCGTGCGTGCTTTCAACCCATCATTTGGAGCAATACCATGACCGCAGCAAACACCAACACGCTTTCTTTCCAACCGGCCTTCACTCGGGTTCAGCAGACCGAGTACAACGACTGCGCCTTCGCGTGTATCGCCATGCTGGCCGGCAAGACCATCGCGGAAGTCCGTCAGGTCGCCATCGAGAAATTCAAGCATCCGAAGCACGGTCCTTATTGGCTCGACGAAGCGATTATTTCAAAGCTTCTGACGCATTACGGCTGGGTTGGCACGGTATACAAGGCAAGTACCGGCATTGCATCGTTGCCAGATATTGCTCTGGGTATGGGCGAATACAATTCCGAGACCGAAATCGGCAGGCATGTCCTGTTCCATCGCTTCACACCCCAAGGCGCAAAACAGCCGGTGGAATACATCATTGATCCGGCTTTCTGGATCGAGGAGAAGCAGCAGGTTCGCACCGACATCAAGGGTTTCCCGATTGCTTGGTACATCGGCGTGCATCCGATGCAAAAAACAACTGCGAAGTAGAGCGTGCAGCCGAACACGCTTCATCCGGCGTTGATCGGTCAGCGGCTTGCTGCGGTGCAGGTTTTTGAACCGCAGCAAGCCCCGTTACCGTCAAGGGGCACATTCGGGCAGCCACTGCTGTTTGGCGGCGTAGCCCTCGTCTTCGAGCACCAGGCATTGATACTGACTTCGCCGCTCCGCTACCGCTTGAAACCGTTGGGCAGTTACTACGGCTTGTCGGATGGCAGGAGCGTCTCCTTGGGGTACAGAATCATCCTCTGCGATACCGACGAACTGGACGCCTTGCTACCCATAGCGGCTTGCCTACCTCATTGGCCGGGATGGAAGGCCTATTCACTGTCTGCCATCGGTGACACATTGAAGTCGTTGCAGGTCGTCGCATCCCGCTGGGTAACGAATTGCTGGGAAGTTGAGTTGTCCTTTGAGGCAGAACTACGGTATTGCCTACGCTACCACCCCGCACCAGCCGGCGTTATCGAGGTGGCATGCGGTATGGGCGAGGTTACTCGTCCTGAGTCGCTTCCATCGCAAGCGTAGATTCTTCCTCAACCATAATGCTCATCGAGACGCCGAAGGCCAGGGCAATCTTGGCGATATTGCGGATTGAGATATTTCGCTCGCCACGCTCACATGAAGACACGTAGTTGATGTGAAGCCCGGCCAACTCGGCAAGCCTTTCCTGCGTCAATCCACGCTCCTTGCGGAGTCGCTTCATGTTCGCTGCAAACAGGCGCTGCGCTGCAAGGTCATCGGACTTGGAATTCACACTCGAAGTGTGTCTTTCACCCCCTAAACAAACCACACACGATGAGTGTGATTTATCGAGATGCCATTAGAATCACACTCATCGTGTTTATATGGAGTCAATATGAAGCTTTCCCGTTTTTTCCTCCCCGTCATTTGCATGTTCGCAGCCTTGTCGGGATGTTCATCCAAACCCGAGACCGCTGATATTCAGAAGGATTTGGCCGCGGCCTATGCTTGCCCGTTGATCGAGCTATCTGATGTGAAGAAAGTGGATGGCGCCGAAGCCAACGGCAAACTCTATGAAGTCACCTTCACGCATACCGTCAGCGTGAAAGGTGGAGCCGATGCAGCAGCCAAACTGTTCTCCGAATGGGCGTATCTCGAAGCACAGGTACAGCCAACGCAGATCGCCCTGGATAAGGCCTACTTTGATGCCGATGTCAGAGCGGCTCAGGGGCAACTTCCCGGTGGGCGTAATGCCGACCCGGAAGTACAACGCCTGAGCAAAGCCAAGGAACAATTGGCAGCGCGTCTGGCCGTGCTGATGCCCTGCGAAACGATAGAGGCAGTGACGCGTCTGCAAGTCATGCGTACCGCTGCCGAAGAAGCTGCAAAGTCAGGCCAAGCGCAGATTGCGGTTCCGGTGGCGATCAAGGTGCGTGGCAACGGGCATATGGGCAAAGCAGAAAGCGGCTGGCACTTTGCCGACATGCCGGCCTTCAGCACGGTAGAGATCGTTACCACATCGGCCACCTACCCGCGTTTCAAGTCTGAGGCTACGGCAAGCAGTGTAGCCTCAGGGAATGAGCGCCGACTGGTCGGCAAGATGCGTGGCGGGCTCACCGATAGCTGCCTTGAAGTGACGGCGGGCGCTGAAACCAAATGCTATAACCTGCCGGCAGATTCAGAGTTGGCCGCACGTATCTTCAATGCCTGCAAGGATGGCGACGCGTGTGCGATTACCGGCCAATTCGATGACAAGGGCGAGCGCCTGACTCAGTTCAGCAAGGTCGAGAAGGCCGCTCAGTAATCAAGAAAGAAGAGGCGTTGCGATGAAAGCTTGGTTTGCAGCATTGGCGTTGTCCGTCTTCGCGATGAGTTGCAACGCCGAAGGTACGTTGTTCAAAGTACCGACTCGGGAGGGGGTCACCACGACCTTGTTCTGGGAAACCGTCCCGAATGCGAAAGCGACGGTATTCCTCTTTCCTGGGGGTGGCGGTGGCTTTGGCAAGGTGGAAGACGGCAAGGCGATGGGTAATAACTTCCTAGTTCGCTCGGAGCCGTATTTCCTCGCCAATGGGTTCAACGTGGCCATCTTCGGACGGCCCAGCGACTCGGAAGAACTCGACTACCCCGACCGGATCAGCGATACGCACATGACGGACGTGCGCAAGGTGCTGGAGTTCGTGAAAACGAAATCAGATGCGCCAGTTTGGGTGGTGGGCACCAGCCGGGGCACTATCTCCGCGACAGCTTCGGCCATCAATCTTCAAAACAACATCGCGGGACTGGTTCTGACCTCCAGCGTGGTCAACTACAAGAAGGTTGGGGCAATTCCAAAACAGGACTTGGCGGCAATCAGGATTCCGGTTCTGGTAGTGCATCACAGCAAGGATGAGTGCGTACTGTGTCGCCCCTATGAAGTGCCAGCCATCCTACGGGGGCTAACCAATGCACCCGTGAAGAAGGAAATTATGGTTGACGGCGGGGCAAATCCTAGCGGAGATGTTTGTGCCGCCCTGCACTGGCATGGATTCATTGGGATGGAACAGGAGGCAGTTAAGCTAATCTCGAATTGGATTAACGCCCCTACGGATTGAGCAGGCTTGAAAAGCCGGCTCCTCTGCATAAGTAGCCATCCAGTCGTACATTTCGTCCGGCAGCCTTCGTCATGGACAGAGGCTAACGCTACTCGCAATACTTTGGGCGACTTGAATCGGCATGAGGAGACCCTTCGCTATCCCCGCTCATTCAATTAACATGTTCCCTTTCCAAACGATTTTGCAGGCGAACGGGCATCCCATGCGTCAGAGCTACATAGTCAGCAAGCTAAGCCATGAGCAAATCTGAGGCACAAACCCGCTCCGAGCTTATTGACCAGCAACTGGCCCAGTCCGGCTGGGACGCTAAAGACCCTACTCAGGTTGTTGAAGAGTACGACATTCTGACCTCGCTTCCCGTAGGTGTGGCCGAACCGCGCACACACTACGAAGGCCATCAGTTCAGCGATTACGTACTGCTAGGCAAAGACCGCAAGCCACTTGCCGTTGTCGAAGCCAAGAAGTCCAGCCGTGATGCCGCCATCGGCCGGGAACAAGCAAAGCAGTACTGCTACAACATTCAGAAGCAACTCGGTGGCGAATTGCCGTTCTGTTTCTACTCCAATGGCCTGGAAACCTATTTCTGGGATCTGGAAAATGCACCGCCCCGCAAGGTTGTCGGCTTTCCCACGCGCGACGATTTGGAACGTTTTGTCTATATCCGGCGCAATCGCAAGCCGCTGACGCAGGAATTTATTAACACCTCGATTGCCGGGCGCGATTACCAGATTCGCGCCATTCGCTCGGTACTCGAAGGCATCGAGCAAAAAAAACGTAATTTCCTGCTGGTCATGGCTACCGGCACGGGCAAGACCCGCACCTGCATCGCCCTGATCGATGCGCTGATGCGTGCCGGCCATGCTGAAAAGGTGTTGTTCCTAGTCGATCGCATTGCCCTGCGGGAACAGGCGCTAGGCGCTTTCAAGGAGCACATGCCCAACGAGCCGCGCTGGCCGAACCTGGGCGAAAAACTGATCGCCAAGGACAGACGTATCTATGTCGCCACCTACCCGACGATGCTCAATATCATCCGGGATGAGGTTCAGCACCTTTCGCCACACTTTTTCGATTTCATCGTGGTCGATGAAAGCCATCGCTCGATCTACAACACCTACGGCGACGTGCTCGACTATTTCAAGACCGTCACCCTGGGTTTGACGGCGACACCGACCGATATCATCGACCACAACACCTTCCAGCTATTCCATTGTGAAGACGGCCTGCCAACCTTCGCATATACCTTCGAAGAAGCCGTCAACAACCAACCACCCTACCTCTGCAACTTCCAGGTCATGAAAATCCAGACCAAGTTCCAGATGGAAGGCATCAGCAAGCGCACCATTTCACTGGAAGACCAGAAAAAGTTGATGCTGCAAGGCAAGGAAGTCGAGGAAATCAACTTTGAAGGCTCGCAGCTCGAAAAGCAGGTGATCAACAAGGGCACCAACACCCTGATCGTCCGTGAATTTATGGAAGAGTCGATTAAGGACGCCAACGGCGTGCTACCGGGCAAAACCATCTTCTTCTGCGCCACCAAGGCGCATGCCCGGAGGATGGAAGAAATTTTCGACAAGCTCTACCCGCAATACCACGGTGAACTAGCCAAGGTGCTGGTCTCAGACGATCCACGCGTCTACGGCAAAGGCGGTCTGCTAGACCAATTCACCAACAACGACATGCCACGTATTGCGATCAGCGTGGACATGCTCGATACCGGCATCGACGTGCGCGAGATCGTCAATCTCGTCTTCGCGAAGCCGGTCTATTCGTACACTAAGTTCTGGCAGATGGTCGGGCGCGGCACGCGCTTGCTGGAAAGCAACAAACCCAAGCCCTGGTGCTCTGAGAAGAATGTTTTCCTGATCCTCGATTGCTGGGACAACTTCGAATATTTCAAGCTCAATCCCAAAGGCAAGGAACTCAAACCGCAGTTACCCTTGCCGGTCCGGTTGGTTGGCCTGCGCATCGACAAAATCGAGAAGGCCGTCGACAGCGGCCTAGCCGACATCGCCGAACGTGAAATCGCCAAACTGCGCCTGCAGATTGCTGCCTTGCCCAAAACCTCAGTCATCATCAAGGAGGCTGCCGCTGCGCTGTCACCACTCGAAGAAGAAAACTTCTGGATCAGCCTTACCCACCAGAAGCTCGAATTCCTGCGCACAGAGATCAAACCGCTGTTCCGCACTGTTTCTGAGGCCGACTTCAAGGCCATGCGTCTCGAGCGCGACCTGCTTGAATACTCGCTGGCCTTGCTCAACGAAGAGAAGGAACAAGCCGCAACCATCCAGGAAGGCATCGTCGAACAAATCAGCGAACTGCCACTCTCGGTTAGCTTCGTAAAACAGGAAGAAACCCTGATTCGCACCGCTCAAACCAGCCACTATTGGTCAAAGGCCGATGAAAACGCCTACGACGAACTAGTGACCAAACTTGGCCCGCTGATGAAATTCCGCGAGCAGCCCACGGGCGAGGGCCAGACACACCTTGATCTGATCGATGAACTGCACAAGAAAGAATGGGTGGAATTCGGCCCACAACACGAAGCGGTCAACATCGCCCGTTACAGGGAAATGGTCGAAACCCTGATTGCCGAGCTGACGGAGCACAACCCAGTGCTAAAGAAAATCAAGAACGGCGAAACAGTGACCGCCGACGAGGCTGAGCAGCTCGCCGAGCTCCTGCACGAGGAACACCCGCACATCACCGAAGATCTGCTGCGCCAGGTTTATAAAAACCGAAAGGCGCATTTCATCCAGTTCATCCGCCACATCCTCGGCATCGAGGCTCTTAAAAGCTTCCCAGATGAGGTCAGTGCCGCCTTCGATCAATTCATCCGCGCCCACACCACCCTGAGCAGCCATCAGATGGAGTTCCTCAAGCTACTCAAGGACTTCATTATCGAGCGCGAAAAAGTTGAGAAAAAAGATCTGATCAGCGCACCATTTACTGTCCTTCATCCGCAAGGTATTCGCGGTGTATTCAGTCCGGCCGAGATCAGCGAAATCTTGCAGCTCACCGAGCGCCTGGCCGCTTAACAACGAACCGGAATAAAAAGGAGTCACTATGCAATCCGGAGCGATTCAATTACTGACAAATCAATTTGATGCCCTGGGCCAGCGTACTCCGGACGAAGGCATTGAATTCTGGTTTGCCCGCGATCTCATGGAACCGCTTGGCTACAACCGCTGGGAAAACTTCCAGAACGCGATCAATCGCGCCATCGAGTCCTGTGAAACTACCGGTTACGCGGTCAGCGATCATTTTCGTAACGTTACGAAAATGATCGAAATCGGCAAGGGCGGCCAACGCCCAGTCGACGACTTCATGCTTACCCGCTACGCCTGCTACCTGATTGCGCAAAACGGTGACCCGCGCAAGGAAGCCATCGCCTTTGCCCAAAGCTACTTTGCCATCCAGACTCGCAAGCAGGAACTGATCGAGGATCGCATGCGCCTGCAGGCCCGGCTCGATGCCCGCGAACGTCTGCGCGAATCAGAAAAAACGTTGTCCCAAAACATCTACGAACGCGGCGTTGACGATGCCGGCTTCGGCCGCATCCGCTCGCAAGGGGATGCGGCGCTCTTCGGCGGCCATACCACCCAGGCCATGAAGGACCGCTACGGCATCACCAAGACCCGCCCGCTAGCCGACTTCCTGCCCACCTTGACCATCGCAGCCAAGAATCTGGCGACTGAAATCACCAATCACAACGTCAACCAGGACAACCTGCAAGGCGAGCGCGCCATCACTCGCGAGCATGTGCAGAACAACGAGAGCGTGCGCGACATGCTTGGCCAGCGCGGCATCAAGCCGGAACAATTGCCAGCGGAAGAAGACATCAAGAAGCTGGAACGCCGCGTCAAATCCGAGGAAAAGAAGCTCGTCCGGCAATCGGGTACACTGCCGGCCCCGAAAGACTAAGCCGCTCGCGCATCATCTCCTGGTCAGCGGTCACGCTACCAGCCAAGGATCATCACCATGCTGCAAAACAACCCCGAACTCAGAGGCAAGATCGAACAGCTCTGGAATAAATTCTGGAGCGGCGGCATCAGTAACCCGCTGACCGCCATCGAGCAAATCACCTATCTGCTGTTCATGAAGCGCCTCGACGAACTGGACTTGAAGCGCCAGTCCGACGCTGAATTTACCGGCGAGCCCTACCAATCAAAATTCGTTGGCACCTGGATTCCGCCCGAATATCGCGCGCGTCGCGAAGAAAACGATAGCGATGCCGACTGGGCCAGAAAGCAGGAAGACGAAAAGCGTTACGCCATCGACCGGCGCCGCCTGCGCTGGAGCGAATTCAAGCGCATGCAGGCCGAGGAGATGCTGCAACACGTCCAGAGCAGGGTTTTTCCCTTCCTCAAAGACTTGAACGGCGCCGAATCCAACTTTACCCACCACATGAAAAATGCGGTGTTCATCATCCCCAAACCAATGCTGCTGGTGGAGGCGGTAAAGACCATCGACGAAATCTTTGAGGTCATGGAGCGTGACTCACGGATCAATGGGCAGGCCTTTCAGGACATCCAGGGCGATGTCTATGAAATGCTGCTTTCCGAAATCGCCACAGCCGGCAAAAATGGGCAGTTCCGCACGCCGCGCCACATCATCAAACTAATGGCAGACCTGGTGGAGCCGCAACTCGGCCACAAGATCGCCGATCCTGCCTGCGGCTCCGGCGGCTTTCTGCTCGGTGCCTACCAGTACATCGTCACTCAACTTGCCATTCGGGCCGGCACAAAAAATATCGCCCCCGACGAAGACGGTTTCGTCCGTACCTCGGTCGCTGCCAGCCTCACCGCCAGTGCCCAAGAAACACTGCAAGAGTCCCTCTACGGCTACGACATCGATGCCACCATGGTGCGCCTGGGGTTGATGAACCTGATGATGCACGGCATCGACGAGCCACATATCGACTATCAGGACACGCTCTCCAAGGGCTACAACGAGGAAGGCGAATACCACATTGTGATGGCCAATCCGCCCTTTACCGGCAGCATCGACAAGGGCGACATCAACGAAAATCTGAGCCTCGATACCACCAAGACCGAACTACTCTTCGTCGAAAATATCTACCGCCTGCTAAAGCAAGGCGGCACTGCCTGCGTCATCGTGCCGCAAGGCGTACTCTTCGGGACCGGCAAGGCATTCAAGGAGTTGCGCGAGAAACTCGTCGAACGCTGCGACCTTAAAGCCGTCATCACCCTTCCCAGCGGCGTCTTCAAGCCCTACGCCGGGGTCAGTACCGCCATCCTGTTATTCACCAAGGTTTATGGCGCAAAGGACAAGGTCGACCGGTCAGCCACCGAACATGTCTGGTTCTACGAAATGCAGGCCGACGGCTACAGCCTCGATGACAAGCGCAGCAAACAGGAAGGCTTTGGCGACCTGCAGGACATCATCGCCAAATACCACGCCCGTAATGCTGCAACCGACACCGAACGCACGGCCAAATGTTTCATGGTGCCGCACCACGAAATCAAGGCCGAAGGCTACGACCTTTCGCTTTCGCGCTACAAGGAAAGCGTCTCCGAGGCAGTGCATTACGAGGAACCCGGCGTCATTCTTGATCGGCTGATTCGAGCCGAGGTCGGTGATGTGGGTGAGGCTGAACTTGCCAAGGTGCAGAGAGGAGTTCTGCGTGAACTTCTGGAACTACGGGGGATGATTGGGTGAGTACATCCCAATACAAAACCCTCGGTTCTGTGATTTCAGTCACTAAGAGCCGCTAACAAAAAGAAGCCTTTCCCTCTGTTCACAGCGGCTGAATTTGGTTAACTGTCGGCGCGCGTTTAAATTTGACCACCTGTGCGCGTTGAATTTTGACCAGGT
>CAMKYP010000098.1 GCA_946477505.1 uncultured Dechloromonas sp.
CGTGACCGTCGCTGCCGAATAATTCCGGTTCCGCTGTCACTGAAAAGGCTCCGCAGATGCGGGGCCTTTTTAATTTAAACTGTCTGCTATGAATCAGCGCCCGCCCAAGCCCAAAGTTACCGACGCCACCCTGGATTCCCTGCGCGTTCCGCCGCATTCCATTGAAGCCGAGCAATCGGTCCTCGGCGGCCTGTTGCTCGACAACCAGGCCTGGGACCGGATGGGCGACCTGGTTACCGATACCGATTTCTATCGTGACGAACACCGGCGTATCTTCCGGCAGATTCGCAATCTGCTGGAGCGCGCCAAACCGGCTGACGTTGTAACGGTTGCCGAGGCGCTGGATGGCGCCGGCGAGGGCGACCAGACCGGCGGCCTGGCCTACCTCGGTGAGTTGGCGGCCAACACGCCATCTGCCGCCAATATCAAGCGCTATGCCGAAATCGTGCGAGAGCGTGCGGTGTTGCGCCAATTGGTGGCGACGGCTGACGAGATCGCCGCCGATGCGCTGAATCCCTTGGGGCGTGATGCGGAGACCCTGCTCGACGAGGCGGAGTCGAAGATTTTCAAGATCGCCGAAGCGGGGGCAGGGCACAACGAAGGGTTCGTGCATATCAATCCACTGCTGACCCAGGTGGTCGAGCGTATTCAGGAGTTGCACGATCGCGAAAACCCGTCAGACATTACCGGCGTGCCTACCGGTTTCATCGATCTGGACCAGAAAACCTCCGGTTTCCAACCCGGCGACCTGATCATCGTCGCCGGCCGTCCGTCGATGGGCAAGACGGCGTTTGCATTGAATATTGCTGAAAACGTGGCAGTCGATTCCGGCCTGCCGGTCGGAGTATTCTCGATGGAAATGGGCGGCGCCCAGCTGGCGACGCGTATGCTGGCTTCCATCGGCCGCCTCAATTCGCAGAGTTTGCGTACCGGCCGGATGAGCGACGACGAATGGTCGAAGCTGTCGTTCGCCCTCGGCAAGCTGCACGAAGCCCCCATCTACATCGATGAGACCGGTGGCCTGAGCCCGGCCAACCTGCGCGCCCGCGCCCGTCGTCTTGCTCGTCAGTACGGTGGCAAGTTGGGCTTGCTGGTCATCGACTACATCCAGCTTATGTCCAGCAACAAGCAGGGTGAAAGCCGGGCCAACGAAGTGTCGGAGATTTCGCGCTCGATCAAGTCCCTGGCCAAGGAGCTGCAGGTGCCCATCGTCGCGCTTTCCCAGCTTTCGCGTAAGGTCGAGGAGCGGACCGACAAGCGGCCGATGATGTCCGACTTGCGCGAATCGGGCGCTATCGAGCAGGATGCTGACGTGATCCTGATGATGTACCGCGACGAGTACTACAACAAGGAAAGCCAGGACAACAAGGGCATGGCCGAGGTCATCATCGGCAAGCAGCGTAACGGTCCGACCGGCACGGTGCGCCTGGCCTTCCTGGGCGAATACACGCGCTTCGAGAACCTCGCCAGTGGTGGCTTCGTCGATTCGCCCAACTGATTTTCGCTAGATTACGACCTGTCGCGTCTTGATGGCGTATTGCGCGCCATCGTCGACAGGGCGGCCGGATATTTCCAGTTGTGGGTGAAGCAGGAAAGGTATCGCCGAGTTCTTGCCGGGCAGGGTGATGTCGGTGCCCAGGTTGAAGGCGATCCAGTTCATTTCCCAGACGCCGAACAATATCTTGCGCAACGAGATCAGTTTGCTGTCGCGGTCGGACATGATCTCCATGGCGATGACCCGGCGCACGTCGCTCGGATCGACCGGCACCCAGCCGTAGCCCGGGATGTAGAACTCGGCCCGGACGTGCTGGCCGCGCGTGGCGTCGTCACCGGAAATGCCCAAGCTGCGGAAGAGGCGCGAGGAGCCGGTACGCAAGCCGTAGACGCAGCGGGCCGGAATACCGATGGCACGGCAGATGCTCACGAACAGGCCGTTGATGTCAGCCGATTTGCCGCCATACTGCCCGCTGATCAATTGCTTGCGGACATCGCCGGTGCCGCAGCCGGGCAGGCTGGGGTCGTAAGTCGTATTGTCGACCACCCAGTCGTAAATGGCCTTGGCTTGGGCTACCGGATCCTTGATCCGCCCCAGGATGCGTTCGCCGAGTTGGAAAGCGAGTCCGTCGTTGGGAATCAGTTGCGATGCCTGCAGATTGCGGCGCAGGATGTCATCGCGTTCCGGCGCTACGGTACGCTTGGTGACATCGAAATGGCGGTCTGCCGTGGTTACCAGCGTAGTCAGCTGCAGTCGGGCATCGCCGCCATCCGGCCATTCGCAATGGAAAACCTCGAGGTCGCCGTCTGGCAGGCGGCGCATGCCGGCGTTGGCCGGGTTACCGGTCCATGAGTGGCCGAGCGTGCGTTGATAGAGGGTATCCTGATTCAGCGGCAAGGGGAGCCAGAAGCGAGTCGGGCCGCTCCTGCCCTTGAGGTTGACGGTGGTGGTGATTTCATAGGTCCGCCACTCGTTGGGCGGCTCGGGGGCCTTGACCGGGGGCAGGCGCGAGGCTGAAGTGCCTTGCGGCGGGCGTTCGATGACCGGGTCGTCGGCGGTGTGTACCGCCGACTGTTGCGGCTTTTGGGAGGTGAGCTGCCTGCCATGCGTGCCCCGGCCCGATGGTTTTGCTGAGCGCGAGCCAGGCTTGGTGGATCCGGGTTTGGCTTTGGCGGCACCTGTAGGCTTGGTGCCGGTTGCCGGTTTGGTTTGTTTCTTGGTAGCCCAGGCTTCGGAAGCAAACAGGGAGAGTGCTGCGGCAGATGCCAGAAAGTCGCGACGTTTCAAAAAATTCCTCCGGCGGAAGCTGTCCGTGGCTGAAACGAAAGGGCCGTGTCGCTGACACGGCCCCTTTACTTGTGTGCGGCGGATTATAGCACTTCGGCCGCGTGGTCAGCCAGACGCGAGCGCTCGCCGCGTTGTAACGTAATGTGACCGGAATGTGGCCAGCCCTTGAAGCGATCGACCACGTAAGTCAGGCCGGAACTGCCCTCGGTCAGGTAAGGCGTGTCGATCTGCGCGATGTTGCCGAGGCAGATCACCTTGGTCCCAGGGCCGGCGCGGGTGACCAAGGTTTTCATCTGCTTCGGCGTCAGGTTCTGCGCCTCGTCGATGATCAAGTATTTCTTCAGGAAGGTGCGGCCGCGCATGAAGTTCAGTGACTTGACCTTGATCTTCGAGCGGATGATGTCGTTGGTCGCCGCCTTGCCCCAGTCACCGCCGTAGGGGCCGCTGTCCTCGGAGTGGGTCAGCACTTCCAGGTTGTCTTCCAGCGCGCCCATCCACGGCGCCATCTTCTCTTCTTCGCTGCCGGGCAGGAAGCCGATGTCCTCGCCCACCGGCACGGTGACGCGGGTCATGATGATTTCGGCGAAATGCTTGCTCTCCAGCGTCTGGGTCAGGCCGGCGGCCAGTGTCAGCAGGGTCTTGCCGGTACCAGCCTGGCCGAGCAGGGTGACGAAGTCGATATCCGGATTCATCAGCAGGTTGAGCGCGAAGTTCTGTTCGCGGTTGCGCGCTGTGATGCCCCACACGGCATTCTTGGGGTGGGTGTAATCGACCAGCGTTTCCAGCACGGCCGTCTTGCCGGCTGTTTCCTTGACGATTGCGGCGAAACCGTCGCTTTCCAGCCAGACGAATTCATTGACCAGGAATTGCGGGGAAAGCGGGCCGGTGACCTTGTAGTAGGTCTTGCTGTCCTTCTTCCACGACTCCATGCCCTTGCTGTGCTTGTCCCAGAAGTTGTCCGGGAGCGGGCGGGTACCCGAGTAGAGGATGTCGGTATCCTCCAGCACCTTGTCGTTGAAGTAGTCCTCAGCCAGCAGGTTGAGTGCTCGCGACTTGATGCGCATGTTGATGTCTTTCGACACCAGGATGACCGGGCGCTTGGGGAATTTCTTCTGCAGGTGGATGACTACCGACAGGATCTGGTTGTCGACCTTGGATGTCGGCAAGCCCTGTGGCAATTCACCGTTGATCGCCTCGGTCTGCAGGTAGAGGCGACCGCTGGCCAGTTTGGAAGAGGGGCCGACGAGGTCGATACCTTCATCGATATCGACTTCGTCGTGAGCCAGCATTTCGTCCAGCATGCGCGAGGCTTGGCGGGCGTTGCGGGCGATTTCGGTCATCCCCTTCTTGTGGTTGTCCAACTCCTCCAGGGTCATGATCGGAATGAAGATGTCGTGTTCCTCGAAGCGGAACAGACAACTCGGGTCGTGCATCAGCACGTTGGTGTCGAGGACGAAGATCTTGGTAACGGCGGGCTTCTTTGCGGCAGCGGGTTTGCGCGGCATGAGGGGGCCTTTGGTCTGGGGTTGGGAAATCAGAGCGTCTTCACGTAGGCAAGAACTTCTTCGACATGGCCGGGCACCTTGACGCCCCGCCACTCGCGGCGCAGCACGCCCTTGCCGTCGATGACGAAGGTGCTGCGTTCGATGCCACGCACCTGCTTGCCGTACATCATTTTCTGCTTCATGACGCCGAACAGGGTGCAGACCGCTTCGTCGGCATCGGAACCGAGTTCGAAGGGAAAGCCTTGCTTGGTCTTGAAGTTCTCGTGCGACTTCAGGCTGTCGCGCGAGATGCCCAACACGACTGCATTGGCGGCGACGAACTGGTCATGCAGGTCGCGGAAATTCTGGCCCTGCGTGGTGCAGCCTGGCGTGCTGTCCTTGGGGTAAAAGTAGATGACGACCGTTTTGCCGGCTTGGTCAGCCAGGTTGAAGGATGTGCCGCCGGTGGCTGGCAGCGAGAAGTGGGGGACTTTTTTGTCGAGCATGGACTGCCTCTCTGTTGTTTGTTTGAGCCATTGTGGTCAATGGGCAGCCGGGCGGTCAAGTTGTTAAACTGCTCGCCATGCGAAAAATCTGTGCCTGCCTTTCCCTTGTTGCTGCGTTGTCCGGATGCGGACAGACCTGGAACGACCCGTATCCGGCCGCCGATGCCGGCCGGAATGTGCTCTACACGGCGTTTACCGAGCGTCCCAAGCACCTCGATCCGGCGCAGTCCTATGCCGAGGATGAGGCGACCTTCACGGCGCAGATTTACGAGCCACCATTGCAATATCACTACCTCAAGCGTCCGTACCAGCTGGTTCCGACCACGGTTGAACAGGTTCCCGTGCCGCGCTATGTCGATGCCTCCGGTCGCGTCTTGCCGCAGGATGCACCGGTCGAGCGTATCGCCGAGAGCGTTTATGAACTCAGGCTCAAGCAGGGTATTCGCTTTCAGCCGCATCCGGCCTTTGCCATCAACGCGCAGGGGCGGCCCGAGTATCTCGGTCAAGGTGCCGCCGAAGGCCGCCAGTCGATTAGCGACTTTCCGAAACAAGGGACTCGCGAGCTGACCGCAGACGACTACATTTACCAGATCAAGCGCCTTGCCCATCCCCGGCTGCATTCGCCCATCTTCGGGATGATGGCCGACAAGATCGTCGGCCTGAAGGAACTCGGTGACGCGCTCGGCAAGGCATCCAATGACCTGCCCAAGGACAGCTGGCTCGACCTTGACGCCTTCCCGCTGGCTGGTGTCGAAAAGGTCGATGCCCACACTTGGCGCATCCGCATCAAGGGCAAGTACCCGCAGTTTGCCTACTGGCTGGCCATGCCCTTCTTCGCGCCGGTGCCGCGCGAGGTCGATCGTTTCTATGCCCAGCCCGGCATGGCCGAAAAGAACCTGACGCTCGACTGGTGGCCGGTCGGCACCGGGCCCTTCATGCTTACCGAGAACGACCCGAACCGTCGCATGGTGCTGTCGCGCAATCCCAATTTCCATGGCGAAACCTACCCCTGCGAAGGCGAGTCGGGTGATAAGGAGGCCGGCCTGCTGGCCGATTGCGGCAAGCCGCTGCCGTTGCTCGACCAAGCGGTTTTCACCCGCGAAAAGGAAGCGATTCCCTACTGGAACAAGTTCCTGCAAGGCTATTACGATGCCTCGGGGATTTCCTCGGACAGCTTCGACCAAGCCGTGCGCGTCAATGTCGGCGGCGACGTGGCGTTGACCGATGAGATGCAGGAGAAGGGCATTCGCCTGCTCACCTCGGTCAAGTCCTCGATTTTCTACATGGGTTTCAATATGCAGGACCCAGTCGTTGGCGGCCTCAATGAGCGGGCGACCAAGCTCCGTCAGGCGATCTCCATCGCCATTGACCAGGAAGAGTTCATCTCCATCTTCCAGAACGGTCGCGGCATCGCCGCGCAAAGCCCCCTGCCGCCGGGCATCTTCGGCTACGAGGCAGGTGAGGCCGGACTGAACCGCACGGTGTACGACTGGGTGGACGGCAAGCCCAAGCGCAAGCCAGTCGAGGCGGCCAAGAAACTGATCGCTGAGGCCGGCTACCCGAATGGCCGCGACGCCAAGACCGGCGAGCCGCTGGTCGTCAATCTCGACACCACCGGCGGCGGCATGGGCGAAAAGTCACGGCTCGACTGGCTGACCCGACAATTCGCCAAGATCGACATACAACTCGTCGTTCGTTCGAGCGACTTCAATCGCTTCCAGGACAAGATACGCAAGGGCAACGTTCAGCTTTTCTACTTCGGCTGGAATGCCGACTACCCCGATCCCGAAAATTTCTTCTTCCTGCTCTACGGTCAGGAGGCCAAGGTGCCGCATGGCGGCGAGAATGCCGCCAACTATGCCAATACGGCATTCGACGCGCTGTTCGGACAAATGAAGAACATGGACAACACACCGGAGCGCCTGCAGATCGTCCGCCGCATGAACGCCATCCTGCACCACGATGCGCCCTGGGTTTTCGGCCTGCACCCCAAGAGCTACACACTGAGCCACCGCTGGCTGACCAACCGCAAGCCCAACGACGTCGCCAACAACCTGCTCAAGTACCAGCGCATTGACGGTGTCGCCCGCGCCGAGGCGCGCAAGGCATGGAACGCACCGGTGCTGTGGCCGCTGGCTGTCGGTTTCGTCGTGCTGCTGGCTGCTGTTCTGCCCGCTTGGCTCGGCTATCGCCGCCGTGAACGCGGCGCCGCGCTGAGGTGAGGGCCGCCGAGCATCGCCGGCAACTCGACATCGCACTGCTGGCCTGGCGCGACCTCTGGCACCCGCAACCCTTCCGCGAAGCGCGCCCGGTCTGGTGTGAGCAATGGCCGGCGCTGACCGCCGCCTTGCTGGCGCTGAGCGATACTGAAGCCGCCCACCTCAACGACGACGTCACCGACGCGCTATGTTGGCTGGCCGGCTACCTGCCCGATATCGACGCCCTGCTGCCGCTGATCGACATCCCGATCGCCGAAAGCAGACTACCTACCGTGGCCGGCGAACGCTGGGCCTGGGAAATCCCCGGTCGCAAGCGTTCGCAGATCGAAGCCTTCGCCGGTGCCGTACAGTCGGGCGGCGAGGGCGTGATCGACTGGTGCGGCGGCAAGGGGCACCTAGGCAGACTGCTCGGTCTCGCCTGGCAACAGCCGGTGCATACGCTGGAAATCGACGCCGCGCTGTGCGCCGATGGCGTGCAGCTGGCCCGCCGCATCGGCCTCGATCACCGCTTTCTCGAATGCGATGCCCTGGCTGTCACCGACTGGCCGCGCCAGGGCCAGCACGCCGTTGCCCTGCATGCCTGCGGCAACCTGCATCGCCGCCTGATCGAGCGCGGTGCCGGGGCTGGCGTCACCCGCTTCGACGTCGCGCCCTGCTGCTACTACCGGGGTGTTGAGAAGCACTACCAGCCCTTGAGCATCAGTGGCCAACTGCAACTGACGCGCGACGACACCCGCCTCGCCGTCACCGAAACCGTAACCGCATCGCCACGCCTGACGCGCCAGCGCGACCACGACATCGCCTGGAAGCTGGCCTTCACCGCATGGCGCGCGCAAGTCAGCGATGCGCCGTACAAGACCTTCAAACCGGTGCCGGCACCGTGGCTGCGCGGCAGCTTCGCCGACTTCCTTGCCCGCATGGCCGCCCGCGAATGCTTGCCTGCACCTGAACAACGCCATCTGGAAGCCATCGAAGCCGCCGGCTGGCAACGCCAGCGCGAGGTCATGCGCCTCTCTATCCCCCGCCACACCTGCCGCCGTGCCATCGAGCTGTGGCTGGTCCTCGATCTGGCCGAATACCTCGAAGCGCGCGGCTATGCGCCCAGCCTCACCACCTTCTGCGACCGGCAACTGACGCCGCGCAACCTGTTACTGTCGGCGCGGCGGGTGTGATTTACGGTAGCGATGGCCGCCAAGGAAATTTCAATTTTGGGCGATTTTTCCGGTTGACCATAACGCACCCTGTAGTAGTTTGATTGTGTAGGTTTGATACCTTGGCTCAGAACCGGTGCGGATTTTTCTGTAGAATGACGTTGAAATAAATTTGCTGCTATGCAACTGAATTTTAGTTGCCATTTGCGCAACTAATCCGGATAATCCGATGTCCAAAAAAGACAAGCTTCTCGGCAAACTTCTGGCTGTGCCTGCTCCAAAGGATTTCACTTGGGAAGAACTGCTTATGGTTATGACGCGATCAAAATTTGATAACCGATGTCGTGGTGGTTCGCATTACATTTTTGAACACGAAAGCGGGTTTCGGCTTTTTATGTCCAAAACACATCCGGGCGGAATCCTTAAGGTCTATCAGGTCAAAGCTGCTATCGACGCGTTAAAGCAAGTTGGCGCAATTGGTGGAGAGGAATGAAATGGCAGATTGCATGCAATACAACGGCTACACGGGCTCTGTCGAATTTAGTTTTGAAGACGGTTGCCTGTATGGACGTCTTCTGTTTATTGACGATCTGATCACCTACGAAGGCGAAACACTGCCACAACTGGAAAGCAGTTTTCATGAGGCAGTGGAGAGGTACGTTGCCGATTGTCTGGAGACTGGTCGGCCAGCCAATAAACCTTACAGCGGTACATTCAACGTACGGATTGGGCCGGAGTTGCACAGGCAAGCTGCACAAGCTGCCTACAAGGCCGGAGTTAAGCTGAACGAGTTTGTAACCAATGCAGTTCGGCAGGCGGTCGAAATCCTTGGGAGCATTCATGTTAATCATCATCATGAACATGACGTAAATATCAGCCTTCAAGGGGTAGAGGAGTCTGCTTTGCTCAAGCTCAGCGCATCCGGTGCTAAACCACCAGAAGATTGGCAAACCATGGTTCAAACGAGGCACTGAGATGGCAGAAAACACAATGATGCCAGTGAATTTCTCCCTGCGCGATCTGGCTGAGGTCTTGGTGCGCCACCAGAATATTCATAGCGGAACCTTCGAGGTTTCCATTAATTTTGAAATAGCAGTTGGTGCAGTTGGTCCTTCATCCAATGCCTTGCTACCGGGGGCTATGATTGGAATTTCAGGTGTTGGCTTGGTTCCAGCGCTTGCAGCCGGTCCGCATACGGTCGACGCGGCGGTAATCAATCCGACTCCCAAAAAGCCAAGGGCAAAGGCGAAGAGTGTTGTATCCGGGTAATAATGCTTGGAGAGTTCGACCCCAAAGGCCTCGCAAGAATGCAGGGCCTTTGTCTTTTCAGGTTCTCATGTTTCCAACTCTGTTGAAAGCTTGTGGGTCGCTATTTGGCGTATGAGGTGTTTCGGAGTTGGGTAAATAATTCGCAAGGCTGTTCAATGACCCAATCCGCCCCCCAAGCCAGCACCGGCCCGCTATCTCCGAGGTAGCCGTAAGCCGCTGCTACCGTCCGGCAGCCGGCAGCATTCCCTGCCACGATATCCCGCCGGTCGTCGCCGACGTAGAGCGCCCGTTCCGGGCGGCAGTTGAGCAACTGGCAGGCGTGCAGCACGGGCAGCGGGGAGGGCTTTGCTTCGGCGGTGGTGTCGCCGCTGACGACGCAGGTTGTGCGTGGCGTCAGGCCGAGTTGGGCGACCAGTGGGTCAGTGTAGCGCATGCGCTTGTTGGTGACGATGCCCCAGGCAAGGCCGAGGGCTTCGAGTTCGTCGAGCAGTTCGGCAACGCCGTCGAAGAGCACGGTATCGACGCACAGACGCCCGGCGTAGAGCGCGAGGAAGCGTTGGGCGAGGTCGTCGTAGCCCGGTTGGCCAGGGGCTATGTCGAAAGCGATGCGGAGCAGGCCGCGCACGCCTTGCGAGGTCCACGGGCGCAGCGTGGCGAGCGGCAGTGGTTCCCGCCCTTCGGCCTCGCGCAAGGCGTTGGCCGCCCAGCCCAGGTCCGGGGCGGTGTCGGCCAGCGTGCCGTCGAGGTCGAAGAGGACGGCGTCAAACATCGGCGTCAGACGCGTGTGGCGCGCATCAGGTAATTGACGCTGGTGTCGTTGCCCAGGCTGTATTGCTTGGTAAGCGGGTTGTAACTCATGCCAATCAGCTCCGCCGGCTCCAGGTTAGCCAGCTTGGCCCAGCGCGAGAGTTCGGAGGGCTTGATGAACTTGGCGTAGTCGTGCGTGCCCTTGGGCAGCATCTGCAGCACGTATTCGGCGCCGACGACCACGAACAGGTAGGACTTGGGGTTGCGGTTGAGCGTGGAGAGAAAGACCTGGCCACCCGGCTTGACCAGTCGCGCGCAGGCGGTGATGACGCTGGACGGGTTGGGCACGTGTTCGAGCATTTCCAGGCAGGTCACGGCGTCGAAGGATTCGGGCATTTCGTCGGCAAGGTCTTCGACGGCGATCTTGCGGTAATCGACCTTCTGGCCGCTTTCAAGCAGGTGCAACTTGGCGACGCCAAGTGGCTTTTCTGAGAGATCGATACCGGTGACGATGGCGCCGCGTGCCGCCATGCCTTCGGAGAGCAGGCCGCCGCCGCAGCCGACGTCGAGAATGCGTTTGCCGGCGAGGCCGATGGCGTTGTCGATCCAGTCGAGGCGCAGCGGGTTTATATCGTGCAGCGGTTTGAATTCGCTGTTCGGGTCCCACCAGCGGTGGGC
>CAMKYP010000099.1 GCA_946477505.1 uncultured Dechloromonas sp.
CCGTCATTTTCTCAAATTGCGCTGCATGATGGGCGCTTATGCAGAGTTTCCTTAACGGCCTGACTCGCAACGGTGCGATGGATGCCAGTGGCTGCGACCCGGCAGGCGGTGCAGCAGCAATAACAAGTCCATCTAACGCCAGAACATGTGCTCCGTGCACTTCTGCTAATCGTGCCGCCTGCACCAGCGCTCTTTTTATCGTCTCTGGCCGAGGCTTGAGAGTCGTTGATGACGGAGGAAATGCTGTCAATGACCCGGCGGTAACTAGCTCAACAGGAGCCGCTTACGTGTTGATTAGCCACATGGCTGAAGGCGGTGGCGGCTACACGTCCAGTGGCACAATTTCTGCCCCAACTATCGCAGCAGGAACGAACGAAGCGCTCAACGCCAACGGGCAAACCGTTCTTGCAGCGCCGGCATCATATTTCCACAGCAACATGATCTCAACAGGAGCCGGAGCAGGGGCGAATCACTTTGATGACCTTCTGAGCCATCCATCTATCTCACAATTGATGGCTAGGGCTCAGTTGGCGCCACGGACTCAGCCATAAAATGATCATAAACTTAAGAAAAAAGCTGCTTAAGGACGCGCTGATTCTTGCGCCGGCGGTCTACATGTTGGCGATCTGGGTCTATTTTTTATCGCCGCAGGCAAGCGCGGAATCTGCGCCAATGTTCCTTGGCTTGGCTGCTCTGTTGGCTTTCGGTGTCGCCTACTCGATTCGCCTCTTTGTCAACTCTGTTTGGTCGAATCAAAAGCCATGAATCAAGAAGAACAACAACGACTGCTTAACGAGAACTGGAAGAAATATCTGATCGCTGCTGACGAGGCGAAGAAGGAAGGAAAGCCGATCGGTACTTTCTCTTCGTGGCAGTTCGAAAACAAGCTGATCAGCTTTGATATTCCGCTCACAAAAGCTGAATATCTCGGACAGGGTATCTGACGGCAGGGATCTACAGCTCGCCTCCGCTACGAAGCCACCATTCAAGGGATGCCCCTGAAAGCTGCTGGATAGCCAATACGTGCTGATCGGCCAATCCGGCCATTAGCCCATGGGTCGGTGTCAGGCAGCAATCTGGCGTAGACCTGCCGTTCAGCTTCTTCATATAGTGAATACGTGCTTCGAACCTCAAGAGACATTCACCGGTAAGTAACCTGGGGGGCAAGTTTCTGATTGGAGCCACCGTTCAGTGCGGTGGCTGAATGCGAACTGCTCCGCCAAAGCTTCCTCTGAGAGACTGCGCGCTCTCAGTCAGCAAACAGTGCAATTCCGGACTGTCATGATTGGCTCTACCGAACTCTACAGCACCGTCAGATCGCAGCGCGAGGCAGAACAGGAACGGGAGGATGTTATACCTGTAGAATAAATAAATCACTTGTGCGATTGACTTTGAAAAGAAGGTTTTCGGATGGCTTCTCCTCGACTCGCTTTCATCGCCTACCCCTCTCGCGATCCGCAGTTGCTGGGGATCATGCGCTCGGCAATCAATAAAGCAAATACTGCACAAAATTTCGTTCACTTCGATTCATGGGAGTTCAACGACATTCCGGGTACGCCGTTGATTTCCCCAATCCTAGAAAAAATCGACGAATCTAGTTTTATTGTTGCCGATATTACATTTTTGAATCCAAACGTCGTCTATGAAGTAGGGTTTGCAATTGGCAAGGGTAAGCGCGTCTTTTTGACGCGACACCGGCACTCCGTGGGGGACCGGGATATGGCGCGTCGGGTCGGTATTTTCGACACGCTCGGCTATTTCGAGTACGAGGATGCGGACGCCCTCGCAGAAAGAATTACAACACCGATTGACGAAACACCGCTTTCGTTCTCGTTGAAAGTTGACGTGCGGGCACCGGCCTACGTGGTCGATCCACCAGAAAAAGGTGCCGCCGCAACCATGATGACTTCACGCCTTAAGAAGGCACGTTATCGCTATCGCAGTTTTAATCCGACTGAAGACTCCCGCCTGTCAGCAGTGGATGCCATTCGCCAAGTTGCCGCATCAGCCGGTGTCCTATTGACGTTGGAGCAAGAACAAACGAAGGACTGGGCCCTTGTCCACAATCTCCGTACCTTATTCGTTGCCGGCCTTGCCGATGGCATGGGCAAACCTGTACTGATTTTGTGTCCCGATGGTTACGATGCGCCACTTGATATACGGGACGAAGTCAAACCATACCGACATCCTGAGGATATCGTCGACCACGTCGCAGCACTTGTGCTGGAACTGACCGACTATCTGCAGCAGGCGGATCCGCCATCAGCCAAGGTGGCCACGTCCTTGCAGCGCCTGTCGTTTGGCGACCCAACTGCAGAAAACGAGATGACGACCTTGGGTTCGTACTACATGCTCACCGATCAATTCGGCCGGGCCCTGCGCGGCGAGGTGAATTTGGTGGTCGGACGAAAAGGTTCCGGCAAAACTGCGCTATTCCTGCAACTGCGCGATCGTCTGCGTTCCGACAAACGAAATGTCATGGTCGACTTAAAGCCTGAAGGCTATCAATTGATCAAGCTAAAGGAAGATCTGCTGTGTTACCTGACGGAGGGCACGCAACAGCACCTGATTACCGCTTTCTGGGAATACCTGCTACTACTAGAAGTCACCTACAAAATTCTGGAAAAAGACCGCATCACCCACAAACATAACCACGAATTGTATGAGCGCTACCTTGATCTTGAAGCGACTTACAAGGTCGAGAACTTCTCAGTCGAGGGGGATTTTTCTGAGCGTTTGTTGATGCTTTCCAATCGCATTGCCACCGAATACCGGGCTAGATTCGGCAATGATGCGAACACCAAGCTTAACGCCGATGACGTGGCATCGCTGATTTACTCACATGACCTTCGGGCATTGCAGCAAAAGCTGTCCGACTATCTCTACGCGAAACAAGCGGTATGGATTTTGTTTGACAATCTCGACAAGGGCTGGAACACCGGCGGCGTTGATGAGATCGATGCGATCGTACTGCGCTGCCTCGTGGAAGCTGGGCGCAAGATCGAACGTGAAATGACCAAGCGTAAGCATGTGTTTCACTGCATCGTTTTCATCCGCAATGACGTCTACGAGTTGCTTATGAAGAGTAGCGCCGACTACGGCAAAGACATGCGTGCGGTACTCGATTGGACTGATGCCGACATGCTGCGTGAGATGCTGCGCCTGCGTCTGGTATCCGGAATTGAGGGTATTGCCAATGATGTGAACTTCGAACAAGTTTGGCGCGACATTTGCATATCTCATTGTCGCGGCGAGGAGAGCGCAGCCTACCTAATTGAACGTTCGTTGATGCGACCCCGCAACCTGCTGAAAATTTTTGCGCACAGTAAGGGTTTCGCCAGTAATCTCAATCACGCGAAGATTGATGAGAGCGATATCGAAAAAGGCTTGCGAGCATACTCTCAGGACCTGTTGATCGAACTTGACCACGAACTAAACGACGTTTTTCCAGCGGTTCCTAACTTGCTGTACAGCTTTCTGGACGCACCGTCTAAAGTAAGCGCCGCGCAAATAAGCGATATTCTCTCTGCGGGCGGAGTGCCCCACAACAAGATTGAAGACGTCCTAGGCTTCCTCCTTTACTACGGCGTGATTGGCCTGCAAACAGACGGCGGCGTGCAATATATCTTCGACGTTAACTATGATTCAAAGCTGCTCAGTCTTCGCGCTGCCCGACGAGGAGAGCGTGCTCTGTACGTAATTAATCCAGCGTTCTGGCCTGCACTCGGTATTGCCGTAGCCTAACCGACCGGGTTATCTCTGTTAGTGACTTTGAGTGGTCAAAGGCGCGAGGGCTCGACGGCAATTACACTTGGACGGCGGATTACAGACGCATTCCTGCCTGATATAGGCCAGCGGCCAAAGGTCAGCTTCGGCCGACTTCCGGTCCTCGGCCTGAACTGCCGTTGGCCTGACGCACTCGGTCAGGCGGCAAAGCGCCGGTTACCTGTCGTTCAGCCGAAACTTTCGCTAAATGGCAGATTTCCGATGCACAACAGCGGTCTACATTCGGGAAGCACCAAGCGACTAACTACCGATCACACCCCCCGCACCAAACTCATCACCTGCCCCATATCCAGTGACTGCGCCTTATGTTCCATTTGCGGGAGGTACTGCTGCTGCAACTGCTTGGCAGGAGTCAGCAGGCTCTGGAAAGTTTCCTGTAACAACGCGGTGCTCATGGTCCGACCACCGGCGTAATACCGCTTCGCTACCTGTCCGAGCGCATAGGTGGTGGCGAACGAGAAGGCCATGCCGGTGGCAGCGCGACCGATCTTCCCAAAGGTCTTTCCTGCCGCCTTGCCCAGCAAGCCGCCCAGCAGCTTTCGGCCGAACTGCTCCAGATACTGCGAGGTCAGACCGACTCCCGCGGCGGCGATGAACTCCTTGATATGCCCTTGATCCAGTTCGACTCCATGAGCCTTACCGATGCCATACACCATGCGGATTTGGAGCGGAATGATCGCCATCGATGCCCAGGACTGGGGTAACAGTTCGAGTGCTCCGTTAAGCAAGGCGCTGTTGAGGATTGTCTTGTCCAGTTCAGTATCCAGGGGGCCAACTTGTTCCAACTGCTTCACAGGCAAATCGGCGGCGGAAACAACCGGATCGATCGCCTGTTCGATTGCACTGGATTGTCCAGCGTCGAGATTCAGGGAACGCTTGAGTTCGTCAAGGAAGGTGCGTTCGGCCGGACTCATGCGCCCGTCAGCCTCGCAGACACAAACTGCCATTTCGTAGGCGAACAGGCGCTGCCCGATATCGGAAAGTGTGCCTGCCGCCGTGTCCAGCGGCAGGCGTTTGAGCAGGACGTCTTGATACAGGCGGGCCATATCGAGGCCAGGGGTGCCTTCGGATAGTGATTCTGCAATGCGTTTTACCTCCTCGCGTTCATGGTCGTCCTTAACGCCATCGGCAAAGGCGGCATGCAGGCACAGGGCGAGGATGGAACGTTGTTCTTCGAGTGTCATGTGATTATCCTGGGGAAGTTCAGAAGCGGGGGCGGTCACCAGCGAGGGCAGGCTTACCTGGCCCGATCAAGTGCCTGATCATCCATTGAACATGGATCATCTATCGGCTCCAGATGGGAAGTGATGTGGCAGTTGGGGATCGCTGTCCTCAGGTCACGCTCAATTCGCTCAACCCAGTCATGGGCCTCCTGAACTGACCATTTTCCCGGCACTAGCGCATGGAAACTGATGAACGACCGTCGCCCAGCCTGTCGTGTCCGCAAGGCGTGGTAGGCGATGCCCTGTTCGATGTAGCGATCGAAGACTTCGGTAATGAGGCGCTTTTGCTCTGGCGGCAAAGCAGTGTCCATAAGCCCGGAAGCTGAGCGATGCATCAACTGCCATCCCGTCCAGACAATGTTCGCGGCAACGAGCACTGCAATCGTCGGATCCAGCCAGTTCCAGCCTGACATCGCCACAAGTCCCACCCCAAGGATGACACCAACGGAGGTCCAGACATCCGTCATCAGATGGTGGGCATCAGCTTCGAGCGTAATGGACTGATGCTCGCGGCCTGCCTTCAATAGCAAGCGTGCCACAAGCAGGTTTATGACTGAGGCCGCCACTGAAACAACCAATCCAATGCCGACAGCCTCGATCGGCTGGGGATTTATGAATCGTTCGATTGCCGTATAACCAATGCTGACGGCTGCCAGGATTATCAGGAAACCCTCGAAGGCGCTGGAGAAATGCTCGGCCTTACCGTGTCCGTGTGGGTGATCCTCGTCGGCAGGTTGTTCCGCCAGCCAGAGCATCCACAGCGCCATGAGTGCGCCCGCGAGATTGACAAAAGACTCGATGGCATCCGAGAGTAAGCCGACCGATCCGGTTAAATGCCATGCCACCCCCTTGAGCAGGATGGTCGCAATTGCTGCACCAATGGAAATCCACGCATAACGTTGCAGGCTGGGTACGGCCGTGTCAGTCATCATCATGCTTTTTGCCGCGCTTCCCTTTTCCCTCACGCTCCCTTCCTGGCATTCGAATATCGTGTTCGTCGGCATTCTTGTGGCACTCGACACAGTTGTCAAAGTCACGGATTCCTTCCTCGATATGCTCGCGACGGATTTTCTGCTGTGAGTGCTCATGGCAGCCGTAGCACGTATAGCGGCTGTAGTCGTTACGGACATGGCAGGTCGCGCATTTAACGTTGTGGTCGCGATCCAGTTCGAAATACTTCGCGTGATCGAAGGTGGCGGGGGTCCATTTGTCCTGGCTATGGCACTGACTGCAATTGCCGGTGATCTGCTGGTGGAGGCTGTCCTTGGGTGACTTATGGCAACCCTGACATTCGTTGCGCGTCGCCTTCTCCAGCAAGCGGTGGTTGAACTGCCCGGTCGGGCGGAAGCGCTTCACCCCGGCATGATCGCTATGGCAGGCGATGCAGTCCGAGCGGATGAGTTTTTGGTGGAACGGTGTCGAAGTCAGAGGCTTCTGGACTGGCAGACCTGTCGTGGTGAGTTTGCCGATTTCCTCCGGCTTGTGACAGCTGACGCACCGTTCCGATTCGGCACCGGTGAAGGTAGCGTGACAGGCAAAGCAGTCCGACTCCAGTTTTGCATGACCTGGAATTAACTTGCCGGGGCCAACCATCAGGTGGGGATAAACGAAAGCCAGAATGGCCAACACAATCAGGTTGGCGGCAAGGATCCACTTCAGCGTGCGGTTCATGCCCAGCCCCAGAACAAAAAGATGCTGATGATGTGGCCCAGTGCCAGGACCGCGAAGACGATGAAGATCGGGATATGGACTTTGCGCCACTTCGTCATGGCATCCAGGGTGACCGCATCCCAGAACACCGCGCGCTCAATATCCTCTTTGGACATCCCTCGCAGTTGGTAGTGGTCACGCTGTCCCAGGACATGCTCGCGCGAACGGCCGAGAAGTAGTTTGCCCACCATACCGCTGATGACATTCACGCCCATCGCCACTGTAGCCAGCCAGGGCAGGATGGCATTAAAATGAATACCGGCATGCAGCAAGACCATCAGGGAACCCAGCCATGTACCGACTTCGTGCATGCTGAGCCAGGATTTCATATTGCCCGAGGTGATCATCTTGCGCTTGCGCAACGAATAGATCAGGGAACCGATGATAAGCAAGGTGCCCGGAATGCCCAGGTAGCGCCCGATCCAGACCAGATTGAAGCGGTGCAGCAGATAGTCGCCCACCAGGGTTGCTACACCGAGCAGGCCGACCAGCAACGTGAAGGGAAGGATATGATTGCGCCAGAGGTTGTTGGTCATCTAGGCCTCCAGAGTCACGCTGGTTTTCGGGGTGCAACTGCAGAGCAGGCAACTACCTGGTTCGGGATCAAAGTCTGGCGCATGACCGTAAGCCACTTCGCCTGCTTTGATCGTGGTTTGGCAACATCCGCAACTTCCCGCCCGGCAACTGGACTCAACTTTTACCCCATTGGCCTCGGCGAAATCCAGCAAACTCCCCATACCCGGCTGCCAGGGAATCTGTTTTCCCGACTTGGCAAAGTTGACGACGATGTCGCTTTGTATTGCCGCCACAGGTTCAACGGCTTTCGGGTTTGCCGAGCGCTTGATCGATGCCGGACCAAAGGCTTCGTAGTGGATACGACTCTCTGGCACGCCCCAGCCTTCCAGGCCCAGAACGAGGCTTTCCATCATCGGTGTCGGTCCGCAGATGTAGAAATGGTAGGGTTTGAGGGGGAGTTCCGTCCTGAATAGCGCGATATCCACGCGCCCTTGGTGGTGATAGTCGCGTCCAAGCTGATCACCCGGCAAGGGATCACTGAAACACAGCCGCAGATGGAAGTTCGGGTAGGTCGCGGCAAGCGCTTCGAGATGGGATCTCTTGATGGGTTCGCTGCTGTTGCGAACGCCGTAATAGAGCCAGACTTCCCGGCCAGGCTGCTCGGCCATGCACCAGTTGAGCATGGAAAGCACAGGGGTAATCCCGATACCGCCGCCAATCAACACGACTGGTGCGTCACTGGAGTCGATATGGAAGTGACCACCAGGCGCGCGGACTTGCAGTTGGCCACCAACCTGAATGTGGTCATGAAAGAAATTCGACGAGCGGCCCGGTGCATAAGCGCTGCCGGCAGGTGCAGGTACGCGCTTGATGGAGATGCGGTAATACCCCGCGTGGGGTGCATCGGACAAGGAGTAGCAGCGAGTAATCTGCTCTGTCTTGCCGTCGGGCGCGGGTACGTCAATACGGAATGTTAGGAATTGACCTGGCTTGAATGCCGGAAGCGGCTGCTTGTCTTCCGGTACCAGGTAAAACGAGCAAATGGATTGGGCACCGTCCTCAATTTCCTTGCGATCAACCCGAAAATTCCTGAAACCACTCCACGCCGCTACAGATGCCGGCTCGGATGCTGAAGGCAAAGTCTCTTTAACGGGAACGGGCATTCCCCCGCCGGACCCCACGTCTGTGCGCAGCGTCTGATACTCACTCCAATGCCTCCAGAAGCTGATACCCAGCCACAGCGCGATTTGCAGCGTAATCCCCAATACGATCCAGAGTAGCAAGGAGACCGAGGTCATTTCAGGTGGCATCATGATTCTGGCAGTCTTTCACGTTCAGCTTAAGGAACCCTTAATCAACATCCGTTTCCTAGCTCGCTTAGCGAGCATCATGAACGAGGCGGATGTGTTTTGTCACTGACTTGAAGTCTGTATAGGTATTCCCCTCATTGACGAATCCTGGTTTGAAATATACAAACCAAGCAAAACTCGGATCATGCGTAAATGAATCCGCTGTCCAGTATGCATCTGCCGGTGTTTCAGGGAAGAAGCGGGTATCAATCGCTGATTGGTTGATATTGCGATTCCCCTGAGCCTGTATTTGTGCGACGGAACTACTGTCCTTGATCAGGATTGTCAGCAATTCGTTGTGGGTTGGTAGTCGCCAGCCTGATGAAAAAGCACAACGTGATTCTTGGTTCGCGGCTTTGGAGTATTCACCCTGCGCATAATTCCAGGATCCCTTGCCGCTTTCTATCGACCACACCAGGTTCGTCTTGTTGTCGCGCGTACACGACCAGTCGCTCGGCTGGTTTCCAGGCTTGGGTTGCGCGGGGCAATTGCCTTGGCCAACCACATTGCCGCTCATGCAAACCGGCACATACCGACTCTCCTCAGCCTGTGCAGAAAGCGCCGCCAACAATATGGGGATCAGGAAAATATTTCGCATCGCTATAGCTCCAAGAAAAAATCTGAAAGATAGCCACTCATGATTAAGAAATGCTTATGGAAACACTGAATAAGTCCTACGAGCCGGCCGCAAACCCGCATGACTACGTAGGTGTCTTCTCAAAATTGACACTTGTTCAGCGTTTCCTTAACCGGGTATGGTCAGGCACCCCATTATTAGTTGGTATCACTTTCTCAATCGTCGTCGTGCTCGCGCCCTTTCGAGCGACGATCACGTCGATCGTCCTTGGGTAGGGGCTTGTCGCCCCAGGCCGCACGATACGCCTCGGCAGAAGTGAAACGGCATTTCTTGTTTTCACCCACCTTGCCCAGCAGGATAGTATTGGGTTTGGCCGGAATCCCCGTATGCGCCCGAATCTGCTCCCTGATTTGATCACAGGATTCCGCTTGGACCTCAGGGGTGGCGGCATGTACGGTCGTCATGGACAAGGCAAGCAGGATGATCGAGATGGTTTTCATGATTTCATTTCCTTTGGTTAGATCGGTAGGTGTTTCAACGCATTTCAAAAGCTTCTTGGTGGAATCTGAACCGGCCTTGTCCGATACGCCCAAGTTCATGCTTGAGCTTTTCTGCCAAGCCTTGCGGCCCGCAGAACCAGATTTCGGACCGGCTTGAGCGAGTCTGCGCAGCGGCCACATCGGCAGCACTCAATGTTTCGCCCTGTTGGGCGCCATGAATGTGCAGACGGATGCCAGGCAACGTGGCGCAGCTTGCCTGGATGCGGGCGACAAAGGGATCATTGGTTCGATCACGAGTGCAGTAGTGGAGATCCGCAGAAACCTGGCCCGGCGTCTGTTGCAACGAATCCAGCCAGGCCAGGAAGGGCGTCACTCCGATCCCGCCGGCAATCCAGATTTGTTGAGCACTCGCATCCTGCCGGGCCATATCGAAGCGACCATAAGGCCCCTCAACCTTGACGGCATGACCGACTTCCAGTCGCTTGCCCAGGGTGCGGGTGTAATCACCGAGTGCCTTGATCTGGAAACTGATGCTTCGATCACCCCGATCCGCACTGGCGATCGTGAATGGATGCGCGCCTTCCTTTTCGTCGAAGGTAATGAACGCAAACTGACCGGGGCGATGGCCTCGCCAGTTGTTGTCGAGCTGGCAAGTGACGGTAAGCACATCCGGGACAGGTTGCTCGATGGCCGTCACGGTCCCGCTGGCGCGGCGTGCGCGCCCGATGCGACCGGCCAGCGAGTACAGGGCGCCATAGATTCCGGCAGCGCCGAGCAACGCGATGAGAATGCCAACTGGCTGGGTCCAGTAATCAGTCGGGGCGAGCATAGCCGCATGCAGCGCCAGCATCAGATAAAGCACCGGCATTGCCTGGTGCACTACTCGCCAGGTTTTATATGGAAACCGCTTCCATAGGGTGATGACCAGCATCGCCAGCAGAAGATAGAACGCCCACTCCCCCATGTCCTTCGCCAGGTCGCGCATCACTTCCTGGAAGCCGGTGAATTGCTCCTTGGGTATGCGGCCTTCGCGTCCGACCATCGCTTTGAGAGTAAGCCCCCGGCGAACCCACCTTGTTTTTCAGAGTGAGG
>CAMKYP010000100.1 GCA_946477505.1 uncultured Dechloromonas sp.
CTGGCTGCCGAATACCTCACTCTGAAAAACAAGGTGGGTTCGCCGGGGGCTTACAACTAACCGCGTGGTTTCACTGCTAAGGCTTCAGTAACCGCGTGTCCCTGGGCTTGGAGTAGTTCGACTACCAGCCCCTCAGGCAAACGGAACCAGTGCCGCCCCTGCGGCATTTCCTTTCCACCCCAGGCGCTCACTGCGTAGATAGCCTGTTCTACATCCTCGGTCATGATCCCGACATGCCCAATACACTGGCTAAAGCCCGCATCAGCATCCTCCGCGACCAGCTGAATGCCACCGATCGTCCATGCCTGATGCGGAGCATCATCCAGGCCTTGGATGCGATAAACGGGCATCCCGAGCGCCTCGGAGAAAAAGCGGATATGCCATTGAATGTCTTTGACGTGGATAGCGACGTGTTCCACATATGATCGAGTTGTCTGCGCCATGAGTGTTCTCCTTGCCTACGTGAGTGCTAGATACCAATCGAGGTATGGCACGCCGACCAGTAACAGCGCAGCCAGAAACAGCACACCGAAGATCGCGCCCAACCGCCAGAAATCGAGACGGCTGATATAGCCGCTACCGTAGTAAATCGCGCTCGGGCCGCTGGCGTACGGTGTCAACAGACAACTGATACCAGATGTGTAGCAGAGCAACATGGCGACGAGCTTCAGTGGCATCTCGGGCACCGTCAGGACGGCTGCCAGAAAAACCGGCATCAGTGCCGTTGCGTGCGCCGTCAAACTAGCGAACATGTAATGCACGAGGTAATAGATGGCCACCATCAGGATAACGATCCACATGATCGGCAAGCCGGACATCATCCCCGAAGTAGTAGCAGCGAACCATTGCAGGAATCCCACAATTTTCAGTCCGTCGGCTAGCGCGACCAAGGTGCCAAACCAAATCAGCATGTTCCACGCCTGTCGATAACCCAGCACATCATGCCAAGTAATAATACGTGTCAGGATCATGGCCACGAATACGATGATTGCAACCATCGTCGGATTGATCAATGTGTCCGCAAAGATCCACAGTAATAGCGCGATGACCGCGAGAGCAGCCATCCGTATTTCCCTGCCAGAAACTTTTCCCATTTCAGCTAGTGCATCGGCAGCCCATTTGTCCGCCCCCTCGCTTGATTTGATTTGGGGTGGGTATAGCCAATAGGTTACTAGAGGCATCAGTAAAAAGCATGCGATCCCCAGCGGCAGTATGCCGAAGAACCACTCACGCCATGACACACTAATTTTGAGAGTCTTGCTGACCAGCTCAAGTCCCAGCAGGTTGGGGGCATTGGCGGTAAGAAATAGTGTGCTGGTAACTGCGCAGGTCGCCATGCCTACCCACATCAGGTATGCACCCATCTTCCGGGATGTGTCACCTGGCCGAGAGTCGAAAATCTCCGGGATGTTTTTGATGATCGGATAGATGGTTCCACCACTACGTGCCGTGTTGGAAGGCATAAACGGAGCAAGGCAGAATTCGGACAAGGCCACTGCGTAGCCGAGGCCGAGGGTTTTCTTACCCAGTACCTTGACCAACTTGAGGGCGACACGGCGTCCGAGGCCTGTTTTCTCGTACCCCAATCCGAACATGTAGGCGACGAAGATCAACCAAATTGTGCTGTTAGAGAATCCTGACAGAGCCCAGTTAACGGCGGCGGAAGGCTTGTCACCGATCAGCTGGAATCCTGCTGCAACCGAGATTCCTAACAATCCAATTATGGATCCGGGAATTGGCTCAAGAACAAGACCGACAATCACCGCGACAAACATTGCGAAATATTGCCATGCGACAACGCTCAAACCTTCTGGAGCAGGAATCAACATGATGGTAATTCCGACCATCAAGGGTATCAGCGCATTCAGCGGTATCTTAGTGTTCATGATTGACGTATTCATTGCAGTCGAAAATGAAGTGACCAGTTCCTATTAGGGCTGACTCGATAACTGGTTACTAACCTTCTCGTAGCAGTGTCGGATTAAAAATTGCGCCCCCTTCTGTCTCTAGCTGCCTTCGATCACAGTTAACGCTGTCATATTCACAATGCGACGCACAGTGGCGGTCGGCGTCAGGATGTTGACCGGCTTGGCGGCGCCGAGAAGGATGGGGCCGATGGTCAGGTTGTCCCCGGCCGCCACTTTCAGCAGATTGAAGGAGATATTGGCGGCATCCAGCGTCGGCATGACGAGCAGATTTGCCTGCCCGACCAACCGGGAATTCGGAAAAGCCTTCGAGCGTATCGATTCATCGAGAGCAGCATCACCGTGCATTTCTCCGTCCACTTCGAGCTCCGGCGCCCGACGATTTAGTTCTGCCAATACTGTCCGCATCTTTTCCGAAGTGGGTGTATCTGCAGTACCGAAAGTCGAATGCGACAACAAGGCCACCTTGGGAACCAAACCGAAATTTCGGATTTCCTCGGCGGCGAGCAAGGTCATGTCGGCCAGTTGCTCAGCACTGGGGTCGTAATTGACATACGTATCGCCAACGAAGACCGTGCGTCCTGGTAATAAGAGCAAATTAATAGCGTAGTAGCGATCCAGTCCAGATTGAGTGCCGATGACAGATTGGACATATTCCCGGTGCACTTCGTGTCGACCGAAGGTGCCGCAGATCAGGCCATCGGCGTAACCCAAATGAACCATTAGCGCTCCGAACAATGTTGCTCGTCGAGCGACCTCACGCCGTGCATAGTCCGGGGATACGCCCTTGCGTTCGGTCAGTGCGTAATAGCTTTGCCAGAACTCCTCGAAATGCTCATTAAAGAAGGTGCCTTGGCCTGGCTGCACAACCTCGTAATCGATGCCCTCCCTGATCCGCAAGCCAAAGTTGCCGATACGTCGGGCGATCGTCTCGGGAGCGCCGATCAGCACCGGCATGGCAATGCCCTCGTCGCGCACAACCTGTACGGCGCGCAGAACGCGCTCATCCTCGCCCTCGGCAAAGACGATACGCTTGGGCGCCATCTTGGCCTGTGAGAACACTGGCTTCATGATCATGCCGGAGTGATAGACGAACTCGTTCAGGCACTGAATGTAGGCATCCCAGTCCTTGATCGGACGCGTCGCCACACCGGAATCCATGCCGGCCTTGGCCACCGCCGGGGCGATCTTGACGATCAGGCGCGGATCAAACGGATTCGGGATCAGGTATTCCGGACCGAAGCTGGCCACCTTTTCACCATAGGCCCGGGCTGCGACTTCCGACTGCTCGGCGCGTGCCAGTTCGGCGATGGCTTTCACAGCAGCCATCTTCATTTCTTCGGTGATCGTCGTCGCACCGACATCGAGGGCACCGCGGAAGATGAACGGGAAGCACAGCACGTTGTTGACCTGATTTGGATAGTCCGAGCGGCCGGTACAGATGATTGCGTCGTCACGGACCTCCTTGACTCGCTCAGGCAGGATTTCTGGTGTCGGATTGGCCAAGGCCATGATCACCGGCTTGGCCGCCATCTTGGCCACCATTTCCGGCTTCAGGACACCGCCTGCGGAGAGGCCGAGGAAGACATCGGCGCCTTCGATCACTTCACCCAGGGTACGGGCATCGGTCTTCTTGACGTAGCGCGCCTTGATCTCGTCCATCTCTTCGACGCGGCCTTCATAGACCAGGCCCTTGATGTCGGTGACCCAGATATTGCTCGGCGGAGCGCCTAGCATGACCAGCAGGTCGAGACAGGCCAGTGCGGCAGCACCAGCACCGGAGGTGACGATCTTGACCTTGGTCAGGTCCTTGCCGATCAGGTGCAGGCCATTCAGGATGGCGGCACCGACGACGATGGCCGTGCCGTGCTGGTCATCATGGAAGACGGGGATCTTCATCCGCTCACGCAGCTTCTTCTCGATGTAAAAGCATTCTGGCGCCTTGATGTCCTCAAGGTTGATACCACCGAAGGTCGGCTCCAGCGAGGCGATCGTCTCGATCAGCTTGTCCGGGTCGCGCTCGTCGATTTCGATATCGAAGACGTCGATGTTGGCGAACTTCTTGAACAGCACGCCCTTGCCTTCCATGACCGGCTTGGCGGCCAGGGCACCGATCGGCCCGAGGCCGAGCACGGCGGTGCCGTTGGTGATGACGCCGACCAGGTTGCCGCGGGAGGTCAGCGTGCTGGCTTCGCACGGATCGGCGACGATCTCTTCACAGGCATAGGCAACGCCCGGCGAATAGGCGAGCGATAGGTCGTACTGGTTGGTCAGCTGCTTGATCGGGGTGACCGCAATCTTGCCCGGCTTGGGCTGGCGGTGATAGTAGAGAGCTGCTTCGCGTAACTGTCGGGAATCCAATGTTGTCTCCTGCGTGATATTTCCGGCCAAAGTAGTGAAGACCTCGCTATCAGCGAAGCTCCCTCAAGGCGCTGTTTTATTTGGGGGACTGTCAGAAAGAACAAGGGCGTTGATCAACGCCCTTGTTTTGTACCCACTAGCCTTACTTGATGAAGCTAAGCTGCTTACTGATCCGTTCAAGGACAGGCTTCTTTTTCTCGTTGAAACCAACCTTGTTTTGAGAAATCAGGTTATTGCCTTTGGTATCAATCGAGATGATCAGTGGCCCGAATTCCTTGACGCGGTTGATCCACAAGGTTTCTGGCATGCCAAGATCTTGCCATTCTGCGCCTTCGATCTCCTCGACCTGCGTCGCCGCCAGCACCGCGCAACCGCCAGGGAAGATCGCATGTACGGCCGGGCCTTCCTGGCAGCCGGCCGCCGTTTCCGGGCCCATGCCGCCCTTGCCGACGATCAGCTTGACGCCGGTCTGCTTGATGAATTCGCGCTCGAATTTCTCCATGCGCATGCTGGTCGTCGGGCCGATCGAGACCATCTCGAAATTGCCGTCATCCTTTTTGCGGACGATGGGGCCGGCGTGGAAAATCGCCCCGCCTTCGAGGTTGACCGGCAACTCGCGGCCCTGCTCGATCAGTCGGCGGTGCGCCACGTCGCGGCAGGTGACCAGGCGGCCGGTCAGATACACCACGTCGCCTACCTTCAGGTCGGCCAGGTCTTCGTCCTTGATCGGGGTTGTCAGAATTTTTTTCACAGCACCACTCCTTCGTGGGAAAGGATTTCGTAGGACATGTCGGCGTTGATCCGGATCTTGCCGCGGCGATGCGCCCAGCAGCCGGTATTGACGGCGACGCCGATGGTTGAGGGATGGCGGGCGGACGACTCGATATTGACGCCCATCACGCTGTTGTTGCCGGTCAGGCCTTGCGGGCCGATGCCGATCTCGTTCAGGCCTTGTTCGAGCAGGTCTTCCATCAGCGCGGCACGCGGGTTGGCGCTCTTCGAATCGACCGGCCGCATGATCGCCAGCTTCGATAGGCGGGCAGCGGTTTCGACCGAGGTCGACACGCCGACACCGACCAGCAACGGCGGGCAGGCATTGACGCCGCGCTCGGTGATGACGTCCATCACGAACTCGGCGACCCCTTCATAGCCCTGGCCCGGCATCAGCACCTTGGCGGCGCCGGGCAACGTGCAGCCGCCGCCGGCCATGTAGACGTCAATGGTGCAGCTGTCCTTTTCCGGGACGATGCGCCAGTCCAGCCAGGGAATGTTGGTCCCGGTGTTGGTGCCGGTATTCTTCTCGTCGAAGGTCTCGACCGCGTTGTGGCGCAGCGGGCCAAGGCGGGTCGCGCCGGCGGTGGCTTCCTGCAGGATTTCCTCCAGCTCGCCGAGCAGCGGGAAGTTTGCTCCCGCCTCGACGAAGTACTGGATCACGCCGGTGTCCTGGCAACTCGGGCGGTCAAGCTTGTCAGCCGCTTCCTGGTTGCCGTGCATCGAGTCGTAGATCGACTTGGCCAGCGGGTTGGTTTCCATCGTGCGCAGTTCGGCCAGCTTGGCCTTGACGTCCTTGGGCAGACGCTTGCCGATATAGGCCGTGAATTTGGCCATGGTGTCCGTCAGGGACTGTACTGCTGCTTCTTTGTCCATTTTGGTACTCCTTGAAATCTGTTGGGGTGTGGGGTGGTTGTTCTAGTGCGCTGTCGCTTCTTCGGTACCCGCCAACGCAGGTTTCTGCGAACGGGACAAGAGCAGCGTCAGCACGGCTGAGAGGACGAGCAGGCCGGCGACGAAGTAGAGGCCACCCGCATAGCTGCCGGTCTGATCCTTGACCCAGCCGATCATGGCCGGTCCGGCGAACCCTCCGAGATTGCCGATCGAGTTGATGGTGGCGATCCCCGTGGCAGCGGCAGCGCCTGACAGGAACATGGTCGGCATGCTCCACAGCGGCGGCTTGGCACAACTGATACCGATATTGACGATGGTCAGGGCTGCAATCAGGCCGACGACGCTGTTGGCTCCGGCGGCGATAACCAGACCGATGGAGGCGGCCAGGCAAGCCAGGATGACGTGCCAGGTACGCTCGCCAGTGCGGTCGGAGTGGCGTGACCACAAGACCATGGCGATGACGGAGACAATCGGCGGAATGGCATTCAGGAAGCCGACCGTCATCGACGAGACGCCCAGTTGCTTGATGATCTGCGGCGCCCAGATACCGAGGGTGTACAGGCCGGCCGAGGTTCCGAAATAGATCATGGCCAAGGCGAGCACACGGGGATTGGCCAGGCCGCTCAGAATGCTGTGTTTGGCACCGTCAGCCTTGGCAGCGTTTTCGGCATTCATGGCATTGACCAGCCAGGTGCGCTCATCATCCTTCAGCCACTTTGCTTTTTCCGGGCGATCGGTCATGTAGAAGAAAACCACTACGCCAAGAATCAGGGCTGGGATCGCTTCGAGGATGAACATCCACTGCCATCCGTGCATACCCATGACGCCGTTCATTTCAAGCAGGGCTGCAGAGATCGGCGAGCCGAGAGCCGTCGAAATCGGTGCTGCTGCCATGAAGAAGGCCGTCACACCCGCCCGATGTCGGGCCGGGAACCAATAGCTTAGATACAGAATGATGCCAGGGAAAAAACCGGCCTCAGCCGCGCCAAGCAGGAAGCGCATCACGTAGAAGCTGGTTGCTCCTTCGACGAAGGCCATGCAGCCGGAAATGATGCCCCAGGTCACCATCACCCTGGCAATCCAGATTCGTGCGCCAACCTTGTGCAAAACGATATTGGAAGGCACTTCGAACAGAAAGTAGCCCCAGAAGAATATGCCCGCCCCGAAACCGAGAATCGATGCGGTAAAACCCAGATCCTGCTTCATGGTCAAAGCGGCAAAGCCAATGTTGACCCGGTCGAGATAGGCGATGAAATACAGCAGCATGATGAAGGGGACAATCCGCCAGGTGATTCGGCGTAAGGTCCGCTTTTCGATATCCATTTCCATTTTTGTCTCCGTTATATGTTGCGTGGAACGGAGATTAAGAGTTTTGTAAAAAAGATGAATCGACATATAGTTAATTCATCATTACGAAAAACTGAATAATGAACAACGACTCGGAATTGGCATTCTTCTGCATGCTGATCAAACAGGGCAGCCTCGTTGCAACAGCGAGAGAATTGAATCTGACCCCGCCTGCAGTATCGCGCCGTCTGGCCCAACTGGAAGAGCGACTTGGTGTACGTCTCCTGAACCGTACGACGCGCCGGATCAGCCTGACCAGCGAAGGAGCGGTCTATTTCGAGAATGCGCTACGCATCTTGAGCGACATCGACGATCTGGAACGTCGGGTTTCAAGCAGCCGAGCCGCACCAAAAGGCCTGCTGCGCGTCAACGCACCACTCGGATTTGGCCGTTCCTACATCGGTCCGGCCATCTCGGCCTTTACCAAGACCTACCCGGACCTCGAGGTGCAGCTACACCTGACCGACCGCCCGATCAACCTGCCGGACGAAGCCATCGATGTCTCGATCCGCTTTGGAGAGCAACCCGATTCGCGCCTGATCGCCAAGAAAATCGCCGCCAACCGGCGTCTGCTTTGCGCCTCGCCAGCTTATCTGCGAGTTGCTGGGCTGCCTGCCTACCCGCACGATCTGACCCAACACCAGTGCATCGTGCTGCGCCAGAACGAGTCCGCTTACGGCAACTGGAGACTAATCAAGGGCAAGCAGACGGAAACTGTCAAAGTGCACGGCAAGCTGAGTACCAACGACGGCGAAGTCGCGCTCAACTGGGCCCTGGAAGGACACGGCATCCTGATGCGCGCCGAATGGGATGTTGCCAAGTATCTGCGTAGTGGCCGACTCGTCCAAGTTCTGGCCGATTACGACACCCCGGCCGCCGACGTCTATGCCGTCTATCTGGAGCGCCTGAACCTTTCGGCCAAGGTCGCCTATTTTGTCGAGTACATGCGCGACAACTTAAGTCGACACGCTGATAGCCCAAGCCAAAACAAGTCGAACTGGTGATGCCTATAAGTCTCCGTTCATCCCAGCTTGCTCGAACCAGGTCTCGAGAAATTCGACACAAACTTTAACTTTTGCCGACACCGACAGCCTGGAAGGATAGACAGCCCAGACATCGGCCTGCTGAAAATAGGTAGGCAACACCGGCACCAGTTCCCCTGCTTCGATTTCCCGGCTGACATCCCAAGTCGAGCGCAGAATGATTCCATGACCATCGATGGCCCACTGGCGGACAATTTCGCCGTTGTTGGCTGAAAGTGGTCCGCTGACCTTGATCGTGACGGGGCCTGCCGGCCCATCCAGTTCCCAGCGTCCGAAATCCTGATCGCGTTCGCGGATCGGAATGCAGCGATGGATTTTCAGTTCATCAAGGGATTGCGGCGCTCCATAGCGCTCAATATAGGCGGGGGAAGCGCAGAGAACTCGTCGGTTGCGGGCGATCCGGCGTTTGATCACATTGCCCTCGTGGACCTGGCCGATCCGGATGTCGAGTTGGAAACCCTCATCGACCAAATCGACCGGGCGGTCGAACAACTCAACCTGAATTTCAAGCTGCGGAAATTGGCGAGCCATTTCGGATAAAGCGGGAGCCAAGCGGCTGCGACCAAAGCCGGTGCTGCTGCAGATTCGTAATACGCCGCTGGGCGCTGCCCTCTCCCGCGAAATCGCCTCACCCATCAAATCGACATCTTCCAGGATGCGCTGTGCCCATTGATGGACTATTTCGCCTTGGGCCGTCATCTGGACATTGCGCGTTGTCCGATGGAACAGCCTTTCCTGGACACCGCTCTCTAGCAATGCAATTCGCTTGCTGACCAACGCTTTGGAAACACCTAGCTCGCGTGCTGTTTCGGCAAAGCTTCGATTACGGGCAACGACGCAGAACAGGCGAAGGTCTTCAAGCTGAGGCTTAATATTCACGAATCGTGTCCACTGAATTCACGCATGTTCAGATTGTAAATATTTCCGTCGCCGCTAAGCTAGATGTTCTTTATATTCGTTCATTTCGAAGGGGAGGAGCATGAAGCATAAGATCGCGGTAATTGCAGGAGACGGAATCGGCAAGGAAGTCATGCCCGAAGGCTTGCGTGTACTCGATGTGGCAGCCCGGAAATTCGGCCTCGATCTCGAATTGACCACCTTCGAATGGGCGAACTGCGATTACTACCTCGAACACGGCAAGATGATGCCGGACGACTGGTTCGAGCAACTTAAGGGCTTCGATGCGATCTACTTCGGCGCCGCCGGCTGGCCAGCCACAGTGCCAGACCACATTTCGCTATGGGGTTCGTTGATCAAGTTCCGCCGAGATTTCGACCAGTACGTGAATCTGCGGCCTGTACGCCTGATGCCGGGCGTCCCCTGCCCACTGGCCGGACGCAAGGTCGGCGACATCGATTTTTATGTCGTCCGCGAAAATACTGAGGGGGAGTATTCGTCCGTTGGTGGCCGCTTGTTCGAAGGCACCGAGCGGGAAACGGTGATTCAGGAGTCTATCTTCACCCGTAAGGGCGTTGATCGCATCCTGCGCTTTGCCTTCGACCTGGCGCAGTCGCGCCCCAAGAAACACCTGACTTCGGCGACGAAGTCGAATGGCATCGCCATCAGCATGCCCTACTGGGACGAGCGCGTCGAAAGCATGGCCAGCGACTATCCGGAAGTGCGCTGGGACAAATATCACATCGACATCCTGACTGCCCGCTTCGTATTGAGCCCAGACCGTTTCGATGTTGTCGTCGCCTCCAACCTGTTCGGCGATATCCTGTCTGATCTCGGCCCTGCCTGTACCGGCACCATCGGCATCGCGCCATCGGCCAATCTCAATCCGGAGCGCAACTTTCCGTCACTTTTCGAGCCGGTACATGGCTCGGCGCCGGACATCTACGGCCAGGGCATTGCCAATCCCATCGCCATGATCTGGTCGGGCGCCATGATGCTCGACTTCCTGGGCAATGGCGACGCCCAATACAAGGCTGCGCACGATGCCATCATGCGGGCGATCGAGAAGGTTTTGGTGAATGGCCCTCGTACCCCCGACATGGGCGGCAACGCGAGCACCGTCGAATCTGGGAAGGCAGTCGCCGCTGCTTTGGCCTTGAACTAACGCCGATGCATTGGCTGGCCCTCACCGACCTTGTCGCCACTCTTGCACTTGGTGCAGCACTGGGCTTCGCCGGTGGCCTATTTGGCATTGGCGGGGGCATTATTGCCATCCCAGTCTTGTCACTCGCCTTCGGCATGACCCAGGCAATGGCGCAGGGCACTGAGCTTCCCCCGAAATTTCGTCTGCCAAGGGTGACATAAAATCGAGTCACTT
>CAMKYP010000101.1 GCA_946477505.1 uncultured Dechloromonas sp.
CGCCGCCGGAGAGATGCTTGGGGTAATGTTTCAGGCGATGGTCGAGGCCGACACGTTCCAGCCAACCGCGCGCCGTCTCCGCCGCGCCGGCAACTCCCGCCAGTTCGAGCGGCAGCATGACATTCTCCAGCGCCGTCAGCGAAGGCAGCAACTGGAAGGACTGGAAGACGAAGCCGAGCGCGCGTCCGCGCAACCTGGCCAGTTGATCTTCATCCAGAGCGTTCAAGGATACGCCGTCAAGCCGGACTTCCCCCGAACTTGGCGCATCCAGGCCGGCGAGCAGGCCGAGCAGGGTGGACTTGCCCGAACCCGAGGCACCGATGATCGCCACCGTTTCACCCGACATGACCGAAAAGGAAATATCCTGCAGAATCACCAGTTGCTCGCCGCCGTTATCGACGGTCTTGCCCAAGCCCGAGACTTCCACTACCGGTTTATCTGCCATGCGGCCCGTCCTCTTCCTTTGCCTGTTCGTGTCTGCCCTGCTCTGTCTGCCGCTGCCAGCCCAGGCAGCGAAGACCATCCTGATCATGGGCGATTCGCTCTCCGCCGGCTACGGCATACGGCCCGAGCAGGCCTGGCCGGCCCTGCTCGGCAAGCGATTGTCCGAAAAACGGCTCGATTATAGCGTCGCCAACCTGTCGATCTCCGGCGAGACCACCGCCGGCGGTCGTTCCCGCCTCGACGCGGCGCTCAAGACCCACAAGCCGGCCGTCGTCGTCATTGCCCTTGGCGCCAACGATGGCCTGCGCGGCCTGCCGCTAGGCCAGATGCGCGACAACCTGAATGCCATGATCGATGCATCGCGTGCCAGCGGCGCCAAAGTCGCGCTGGCCGGCATGCGCCTGCCACCCAATTATGGCCCGTACTCCAATGACTTCGTGCGCAGCTTTGCCGAGATCGCCAAGGCGAAAAAGGCGCCCCTGATCGAATTCCTGCTTGAGCCGGTAGCCGCCCAGGCCCGCTACTTCCAGGCGGACAACCTGCACCCGGTTGCCGAAGCGCAGCCTCTGATCCTGGAGCACGTCTGGCCCACCCTGCTCCCCTTGCTAAAATAGCGGGATGAAACGTCCCAACCCCACCGTGGCCGACCTGGCGGCCTACGACGAAATCATCGACGTGCGCTCCCCAAGCGAATTCGCCGAAGACCACATTCCGGGCGCCATCAATTGCCCGGTACTGGACGATGCGCAACGCGCCGAGGTCGGCACCCTCTACAAACAGGTTTCGCCTTTCGAAGCCAAGAAGATCGGCGCCGCGCTGGTTTCCGAGAACATCGGCCGCCACCTGAAAGAACGCTTTCTTGATCGCCCCAAAAGCTGGAAGCCGCTGATCTACTGCTGGCGCGGCGGCGAGCGCAGCGGCTCGATGACGACCATCTTCCGCGCCATCGGCTGGAACGCCGGACAACTCGACGGTGGCTACAAGTCCTGGCGCAGCCACGTCATCGCGCAACTGGATGAACTGCCGACACGATACCGCTTCATCGTCCTCTGCGGCGCCACCGGCAACGCCAAGACGCGCATCCTGCAAGCGCTGGGTAAACGGGGTACGCAGATTCTCGATCTGGAAACGCTGGCCAGCCACAAGGGGTCGGTGCTCGGCGTGCTGCCCGATCAGCCACAGCCTTCGCAGAAGGCCTTTGAAACGGCCCTGCTGGCCTCGCTGTCAGGACTCGACCCGCAGCGCCCGGTATTCGTCGAGGCTGAAAGTCGCAAAATCGGCAACCTGCACGTTCCGGAAGCCCTGATCGAGCGCATCCGACAAAGCGACTGCGTGACGGTCGATGCCACGCGCGAGGCCCGCGTCAGCTTCCTGCTCAAGGATTACGACTACTTTCTTGGCCGCCCGGAACTGCTGGCGTCACGCCTGGAAGTCCTGCGCTCGCAACACAGCCGGGAAACCATCGAGCGCTGGCATGAACAGGTCAGGGCCGGCGACTGGCCGGCGCTAGTGCGCGAACTGCTCGAACTGCACTACGACCCCTTGTACCACCGTTCGCAACACAACAACTTCACCGGCATGCGCCACCCAGAAGCCTTCACCACCGACGACCTGTCGCCAGCCGGTATCGAGCACCTGGCCGATGCCATCGCTCAGTCGCGCACGGCGCAGATGGCCTGACGCATGGCCGGTTTCGGGCTATCCACGTAGCCTTCCTCGAAGGCTACTTCCCGCAAGCCGGCAGCAGCGGCAATTTCGCGCAATTCGCCGGGGCGCAACAGAAAATCGGGATTCGACGGCTTGCCATAGGCCGCGTTGCCGAGCATGAAGGTTTCGTAGATCAGTACCCCGCCTGGCGCCAGCATGGCCAGCAGATCGTTCAGACGGGCTCGCCACAGGTAGTTGGTGACGACGATGCCGGCGTAGCGACGACCGCTCAAGGGCCATGCGTCGCCTTCCAGGTCGAGCCGGCTGGTTTCGACACCGGCGCAGCCGTTCAGGCCGGCGATGGCCGCCGCATCGCGGTCGACGGCATGCACCGCGTACCCCTTGGCGGCCAGCCAGCGGGCATGGCGTCCGCTGCCGCAGGCCAGGTCGAGCACCGTCCCTCCAGCGGGAATTCGCTCGCCATGCCGCAATACCCAGGAAGATGGCGGTATGATCGTCGGGTTTTCATTCAAGGAGATCGGCATGTCGGGCATCGTGATCGTTGCGGAAAATGGAAAGGGAAGATACCAGCAGGTGGTGACTGCCGGCCAGCACCAGTGGCTTGCCGACGAACCCGAAAGCCTGGGCGGCTCGGATGCCGGCCCGGCGCCGTTCGATCTGGTGATGTCCGGACTGGGCGCCTGCACCTCGATGACGCTGCGTATGTATGCCGAACGCAAAGGACTGCCGCTGGAGCGGATCAGCGTCGCGCTGAGTCACGACAAGGTCGAGGTCGACGGCGCCAATCGCGACCGGATCAGCCGGCGGATCACCCTCGAAGGCAACTTGAGCGACGAGCAGCGCCAGCGCCTGTTGGAAATCGCCAACAAGTGTCCGGTCCATCGCCTCTTGTCGCAGTCGGCGATCCTTGCATGCAGCCTGGAAAACTAGCCAATAACCCTGACTGGATCAATGACAATACAGGGCACCTGTGAGAAAATGACGCACTGCACAATAACAGCCTAACACGAGGGGCTTGCCATGCTGGAACAGCACTATCTCACCGCGCTTTTCGAACCGAAATCCGTCGCCGTGATCGGCGCCTCGGACCGTGAAAATTCGGTCGGCAACATCATCTTCAAGAACATCCTTGGCTCCGGCTACAAAGGCCGGCTCTACGCCATCAACCCGAAGCACGACACCATCCAGGGGCAGCAGGCCTACAAGTCGATCGAGGAAATCGGCGCCCGCGTCGAGCTGGCGGTCATCGCCACTCGCGCCCAGACCGTTCCCCAGTTGATCGAGCAGTGCGGCCGCAGCGGCGTGCGCAACGTCATCGTGATCACCGCCGGCTTCTCCGAGTCCGGCCACGTCGGCGCCGCCATCGAGCGCAAGATGCTCGAGATCGCCCGCTCCTACAACGTCCGCATCCTCGGCCCGAACTGTCTGGGCATCATCCGCCCCGAACTCGGCCTCAACGCCACCTTCGCCAAGATCACCGCCAAGGCCGGCAACCTGGCCCTCGTCTCGCAGTCCGGCGCCATGTGCTCCGCCGTGCTCGACTGGGCCAAGGCCAACGACGTCGGCTTCTCGTCGGTGATCTCCATCGGCATGACCGCCGACGTCGATTTCGGCGAAATCCTCGATTACCTGATCTACGACAGCCGCACCCACTACATCCTGATGTACGTGGAAGGCATCCGCAATGCCCGCCGCTTCATGAGCGCCCTGCGTTCCGCTGCCCGCATCAAGCCGATCATCCTGCTCAAGGCTGGCCGCCACGAGGCCGGCGCCATGGCCACCGCCACCCACTCCGGCATGGCCGCCGTATCCGACACCGTGTTCGACGCCGCCGTGCGCCGTGCCGGCGTCGTCCGCGTGCAGAACGTCGGCCAGCTGTTCTATGCCGCCAAGGCGCTGGCTTCCAAGTTCCGCCCGCAGGGCAACCGCCTGGCCATCATCACCAACGGCGGCGGCCCGGGCGCCATGGCCGCCGACCGTGCCGGCGACCTCGGCATTCCGCTGGCCGAACTGACCAACGAAACGATGGCGGTGCTCAACAAGGCGATGCCGACCAACTGGTCGCACGCCAACCCCATCGACATCGGCGGCGATGCGACGCCCGAGCGTTACCGCGACGCGATCATGGCCGTCACCCACGACGCGAACGTAGACAGCACGCTGGTCATGCTGTCGCCGCAGGCGATGACCGACCCGCTCGCCGTCGCCAAGGCGATCATCGAAGTCGCCGACAAATTGAACCGTTCGCTGATCTGTTGCTGGATGGGCGAGGACCAGGTGCGCGAGGGCCGCAAGCTGCTCGAAGAGAACGGTATCCCGGCCTTCCGCATGCCGGAAACCGCCATCGAGCTGTTCCATCACATTTCGAAGTACTACCGCAACCAGAAGCTGTTGCTGCAGACGCCGGAACCGACCCGCCAGCACGGCCGCCCCGAGGCCGAAGGTGCCAAGATGCTGATCGAGGCCTTGCTCGCCGAACGGCGCAAGGTGCTGTCGGAAATGGAATCCAAGGCCATCCTGCGTGCGTTCAAGGTGCCGGTGGCCCAGACCATGGTGGCCCGCACGGCAACCGAAGCCCTGCTGCTCGCCGAGCAGATCGGCTTCCCGATCGCCATGAAGGTCGACTCGCCGGACCTGCCGCACAAGTCGGACGCCGGCGGCGTGCGCCTCAACATCGGCAATGCGCCGGCGGTGCGCAACGCCTACCACGACATCATCGACACGGTGCACAAGCGCCGCCCGGATGCCAAGATCAACGGCGTATCGATCGAGCCCTTCCTCTCCCGCCCGAACGGCCGCGAACTGATGATCGGTGTTTTCCGCGACCCGATCTTCGGGCCGGTCATCACCTTCGGCGCCGGCGGTTTCGATGTCGAAATCTTCTCCGACCGCTCGGTCGCGCTGCCGCCGCTCAACCGCTTCCTGGCCAAGGACCTCATCGACTCGACCCGCGCCGCCAAGATTCTCGGCCAGTTCCACAACATGCCGCCGGCCGACCGCGAAGCGATCAAGGAAGTGCTGCTCTGCATCTCGGAAATGGTCTGCGAATTGCCGTGGATCCAGGAGCTCGACCTCAACCCGCTGATCGTCGATGAAAACGGCGCCATCGCCGCCGATGCCCGTATCGTCATCGACCACGCGGCGAGCGCCACCGGCGACCGCTACGCCCACATGTCGATCTACCCCTATCCGGTACACCTGATCCAGGAATGGCAGATGAACGACGGCCAGGTCGTCACCATCCGTCCGATCCGCCCGGAGGATGCCGACATGGAGCAGGAATTCGTCAAGAACATGTCCGACGAATCCCGCTACTACCGCTTCATGGATACCCTGCGCGAGCTGACCCAGACCATGCTGGTGCGCTTCACGCAGATCGACTACGACCGCGAAATGGCCTTGGTAGCGACGATCACCAAGGAACTCGAGGACAATGTCGACGGCGTCGAGCCGTACGAGCACCAGATTGGCGTCGCCCGCTACGTGGTCAATCCGGACGGCGAATCGGTCGAGTTTGCGCTGGCCGTCGGCGACGACTGGCAGAAGTGCGGTGTCGGCCGCAAGCTGATGACGGCGCTGATCGAGTGTGCCCGCATGAAGGGCTACCGCGCCGTGGTCGGCGACGTGCTGTCGACCAATGCCAAGATGTTCCGCCTGATGACCAGCCTCGGCTTTACCATCCACCCGCACCCGGACGACACGGCCGTCAAGCGCGTGGTCAAGCCGCTGACGGGCTGACCCTGGATTGCTCCGGACTCGTCCGGAGTACACCAAAGCAAAAAGCCGGTCGATGACCGGCTTTTTCTTTGAACGTCGCGGCGTTTACTCGCCGAAGAAATTCACGTCGTACGGGTAGGACTTCTGCGGAACCTTGGAAGCGGCGTTACGTACCGAAGTATCGACATCCTGCTTCTTGTCCCACCACAGGGCGCGGCCGGCCTTCTGGTCTTCGACCCACTCCGGATTCTTGGCAAGCATTTCGTTCATCCAATTCTGATGATCGGACGTGTACGTGGTATTGACGTCACCCATTTCGCGACATTCCTCAAGCTAAACAAGACAATTCTGCGATTCTAGCATGCCGTATCGGCCCTCAGGGGTACAAACCACGGGTCGCCCGCGCCGCCAGCACGCGACTGCAGCCGATCACGAAGGCCGCCGTGCGCAGCGACAAGCCACGCTCCCCGGCCAGCTGCCAGATGGCATCGAAGGCTTCGGTCATGATGCGATCGAGGCGAGCATTGATTTCATCCTCGCTCCAGAAGAAGCTGGAGAAATCCTGCACCCACTCGAAATAGCTGACCGTGACGCCGCCGGCGTTGGCCAGCACGTCGGGAACGACCATCACGCCTCGCTCGGCGAGGATAGCCTCGGCCTCCGGCGTTGTCGGGCCGTTGGCGCCTTCGACGACGACTCGAGCAGCGATCTGCTCGGCGTTGTAACGATTGATCTGCGACTCGAGTGCCGCTGGCACCAAAAATTCGCACGGTAGTGCCCAGAAATCGGCATTGGGCAACACTTCCGCCCCCAGGGCACCGAGCAGCGTACCGTTGGCCGCATGAAAAGCTTTCAGGGCCGCCACATCCAGCCCAGCCGGGTTGTAAACCGTGCCGCTGACATCCTGAATGGCAACGATCCTGGCCCCGGCCTGCGAAAACATCCGGGCGCTCGCCTCACCGACATTGCCGAAGCCCTGCACGATCACCCGCGCGCCTTCGATCGGCAGATTCATGCGCCGAGCGGCCTCGCGCGCCGTGACGAAGACACCGCGCCCGGTGGCATCCTGCCGCCCAAGCGAACCGCCCAGCGCCAGCGGCTTGCCGGTGACCACACCGGTCACGGTCCGCCCCTCGCCCATCGAGTAGGTATCCATCATCCAGGCCATGGTCTGGGCATTGGTGTTCATGTCCGGCGCCGGAATGTCCTTGTCCGGGCCGATCATCGAACTGATCTCGCTGGTGTAGCGGCGAGTCAGGCGCTCCAGCTCGGAGGCGTTGAGCTGGCGCGGATCGACCCGAATGCCGCCCTTGGCGCCGCCAAAAGGCACGTTGACCACAGCGTTCTTGATGGTCATCCAGCCGGACAGCGCCATGACCTCGGACAGGGTGACGTCCTGATGGTAGCGGATGCCGCCCTTGCCTGGCCCGCGCGATGTGTTGTGATGCACGCGGTAGCCCTCATAGTGGGCAATTTCACCATTATCAAGACGAATCGGCACATCGACGATCAGCGAACGCTTGGGCCGGCGCAAGGTTTCCACCCAGGGTTGCAGCGCCGGGTCGAGCAAGGGTGCCACTTGTTCGACCTGGTGCAGGAAAATGCGCCAGGGGCCGAGATTTTCGGCAGAAATGTACGAAGGCAATTGGGTCTGCATCATGGCTACACCTTTCATGCTTCAAGCGTCATCAGGGCAATATTGCCGCCGGCCGTGGTGATGCGGGTGCTGACCACGTGCTCGACGACCATGCAATGCGAAGAATAGCCGTCCGCGCACAGCATGAAAACCGCCAGTACCAGAGCATCCTTCGTCGACGGGGATGGCAACCACCGCGGAAGGCTCATTCATCACGCAGCGCGACTGGCAATCGAAGCCTTTTCAACACGATTTCCGAACAATCATCTTTTATGGCCTTGACTGGCACAGCCGCCTGCCCTGGGGTTATGCTCTGCCACTGCACTCAACAACCGGAGAGACAAACGTGAGCGCCCTGCTACCCCACCCCGATCCCGATGGCCTGCTTGAATACTCGGTGGTTTATACCGACCGCGCCTTGAATCACATGTCGCAGCGTTTCCAGGGCGTCATGAAGGACATCTCGCGCCTGCTGAAAAAGGTCTACAACGCGCATTCGGCCATCATCGTTCCCGGTAGCGGCACCTTTGGCATGGAAGCCGTCGCCCGCCAGTTCGCCACCAATCGTAAAGTGCTGGTCATCCGCAATGGCTGGTTCAGCTTCCGCTGGACGCAGATTTTCGACATGGGGAACATTCCCGCCGAGAGCATCGTGATGAAGGCGCTCCAGGTCGGCAACGGTACCCAGGCACCCTTTGCCCCAGCTCCCATCGACGAGGTGGTGGCGGCGATTCGCCAGCACCGGCCAGCCGTGGTCTTCGCACCGCACGTTGAAACGGCATCCGGCATGATGCTGCCCGACAGCTACATCAAGGCGGTCGGCGCCGCGGTACGCGAGGTTGGCGGCCTGTTCGTGCTCGATTGCATCGCTTCGGGCACCATCTGGGTCGATATCGCGGCCAACGATGTCGACGTCCTGATCAGTGCCCCGCAGAAGGGCTGGAGCGCCTCTCCTTGCTGTGCCCTGATCGCCCTGGGCGAACGCGCGCGTGCCCGCATCGACGAGACGACGAGCAGCAGTTTCGCCTGCGACCTGAAAAAGTGGCTGCAGATCATGGAAGCCTTCGAAAACGGCGGCCACGCCTACCATGCCACGATGCCCACCGATTCACTGGCAACGATGCGCGATGTCATGCTGGAAACCGAAGCCTACGGTTTCGACAAGGTTTGCCAGGAACAACGCGAACTCGGCCGGCAGGTCCGCGAACTGCTCGAATCCCGCGGCTTTCCCAGCGTCGCGGCCGACGGTTTCAAGGCACCCGGCGTGGTCGTCAGCTATACCAGCGATCCGGATATCCAGTCGGGCAAGAAATTCATCGCCCAGGGTTTCCAGACGGCCGCCGGCGTTCCGCTGCAATGCGACGAACCACCGGAGTTCCGAACTTTCCGGATCGGCCTTTTCGGCCTCGACAAACTGCACCATCCGGAACGCACCGTCGCCCACCTTGCCAGGGCGCTGGATTCGCTCCAGGGCTAAAAAAAGCGCGGTCCAAGCCGCGCTTTTTCGATTTTGGAGTCAGGATTTTCCGACGTATTTCTGCTCACCGGCCGGTATCGCGAACGGCAGCCAGTTTTCAGGCGGCGGCAAGGGGCAGGTCGCAAACGGCGTAAAAGCGCAGGGCGGGTTGTAGGCACGATTGAAATCCAGCCGGATGCGGCCGTTTTCCGGTGCCGACGCTTTCAGGAATCGTCCGGCACCATAGCTTTCCTTGCCGCTGGTGCGGTCGCGAAACACGAAGAAAACCTCGTGCTCGCCAACCGACATCGGTAGCAAGGCCACCGCCTGGCCCGCGTGCTCGAATACGGCGCGGTGCGAAACGCTGACCGGTTTCAGATCGCCAGTCACGTTGGGCACTTCCATGACCAGCGGCGGATCGATGGTCTCCCAGACGGCATCGACCACCCAGTCGGCATCGAAGGGAAAATACGCCAGCCCGGAGAAAGGTGCGTGACGCGCCCATTCGCGGTCACGCACGCGAACCGCCAGCTGCCCTTCGCGATCGACGACGAAGAAGGAAAGATGGTCGATCTCCACCACCGTCGGCACACCGTCCAGGTCTGTCTTCAAAACCTGCTGCGGCCCCTCGGCCGGCTGCCAGACCACCTCACCAGCCTCCCAGAGGATTTTCCCCTGTTCGGGAAGACCCGCGGGCAGGAGCACCTCGCTCCCCTCGGCGGAGCCGACACGATTGATGCCCGGCTGCAGCCAGAACAAGCCGATCAGCCCCAGCCAGCTGGATGGCGCTGCCAGTTCGGCCTGGCGCTCGCGTTGCCAGACTTGGAGATCATTTACCATTGCTTACAATTCCCTTGTTTTCTGCCCCCGCTTCGATGCGTTATTCGCTTAACCTGACACCATTACGACAAAACGAGGAGCGCTTCATGAAAAAGATCGTCCTGGCAGCACTGTTCAGCGCTGCGTCCCTTTGCGCCTATGCCGTCGACGTCAATGTCAACGTCGGCAACGTACGCGTGCAAGGCCCCGGCGGCGTGACCGTCACCTTCGGCAGCCGCGATACGCGTGGCTACTACTGGGACGGCTATGAATACCGCGACCCCGACTACTGGCGTCAGCACAACGGCCCGCGTGGCGAAAAATACTACACTGGTCGAGGCAACAACGGTGTTCCCCACCAGGGGGGTGGCCATTGCCCGCCAGGCCAGGCCAAAAAGGGCAATTGCTGAACACCGCAACAACGCCGAAAGCCGAAGGGAAGCATGGCCCAAAGACCGTGCTTCCCCCCGCACAAGCATCAGCTCTTGTTGAAGCGCATGATGCCGTTTTCGCAGGACACGCGGATCGTGTCCTTGGCGCCGAATTTCCCTTCCAGAATGGCCTTGGCCAGCGGATTCTCGATCTGCTGCTGAATGGCGCGCTTGAGCGGACGGGCGCCGAATACCGGATCGAAGCCGGCCTGCGCCAGTTCGGACAAGGCACTGTCGTCGACCACGATACCCATTTCCAGCTGCGCCAGGCGCTTTTCGAGATAACCGAGCTGTATCCGGGCGATACCGGCGATGTGTTTTTCGTCCAGCGCGTGGAAGACCACCACTTCGTCGATCCGGTTGATGAACTCGGGCCGGAAGTAGGTTTTCACCTCCGCCATCACCGCCATCT
>CAMKYP010000102.1 GCA_946477505.1 uncultured Dechloromonas sp.
CAACCCGGATTCGACGCTGGCCGACGTGATTTCGCCGGGTTCCGACTACGTCGAGATCGGCGGCGCCCGCAAGCACGTCATCGGCTACCTGGAGGTTTTACGGCAAATTGTATTTCGCTTGACGAGCGTTTTTTTTGCGGGACATAATAAGGTCTACAGCATAACGTATTGCATACTATGAATGTTGAGGAGAAGCGCTACAGCTACCAGGTGTACTACCCGAACGAAGACTCTCTCGTGAGGGCTGGGTTTGCACGGGTGGCTCACTTGCCCTGCATTCTTGACTCTCGTCTGCGTTACCACCGACTGGCATCTCGCTTCATTCAGGATCGCGCACTTGGCCTATGGGAACCGGTTAATCATGGTGAGGTGCCCCGCGCCCGTCCCCTTGCAGATAAGTCAGTTCGAGGTATTGCATTCGCACTTGCCAATTGCTTGGAATGGGGGGAGATCCGAGGAGTGGACTTCTTGACTGCCGAGTACGTCCAGGACCTCCTCGGACGCTACCAGCACGAAATGCTGAAGGGGAGTTGGTCTGCCACTGGGAAGGGCTTGGAGGCCTCTACGATCAACTTCAGGGTTGGCATCGGGACCCAATACTGTACTTGGCTCGCCGACAAAAAGTTGCGAGGTCCATTTGTAATTCCTACCGAAATCCGCAAGCTTCCTCCAAATGGTGGGCGCTTTGGCGCTCCCCCAAAACGTGACCAATACGAGACGCGCCAAGGTAAGGTGCAGGTGAAGAAGACTCGTCTCGCATTTCCTTCAGAGCAGGACATCGGCAGATGGCTCCATTCAGCCTATTCCAAACCAGAAGTTGGCTCGACCGTGGGCTTGATGGCCGAGACGGTACTGGATACGGCCCTGCGCGAGGCGGAGATATGCGGCCTGAGAATCGACACGCTTCCCTGGGAGCCTTCGGAGTGGAGGGTCGCCAGCCGTGATGTTCCTCTGGAACAACAGATGGTGCTTCTTGACGTCCGGTTCGGCGCCAAGGGTCCCCAGTACGGAACGGACCACGGCGACAAGATCGGGCCAGAGAAGCCCTTCAGGATACCAATGCCGCTCGCATTGAAGCTGCACGAGTACCGCGAAAAAATCCGCCCGAAGGTACTCGCCAAGGCGATCAAGAAGGGGAGAACCCTTGCTGCGCAGCAGCAGATTCGTGACGAGGCTGTCCAGCTCTTTCTCAACCCCAAGACCGGCCGTAAGTACACAACAAGCCAGTTTTACGATGAGTGGCGGCGTACCCCTGGCTGCCCGAAAGGCTGGTCGCCCCACAAGGGACGGCACTGGTGGGCGTGCCAGACCTTGTGGAAGAGGATGGAACAGCAGCGGGAAGCCTGGCTCGCCGCTGTCGGCAGGGGGCTGGAGGATACGGTCCGGCAGTCTGTTCATGCCAGTGTGATGTCTGTCATTCAGATAGAAATCAAGTCGCAGCTGCGCCATGTCAGCTGGGAAACCTCAATGATTTACCTTCAGTGGGTGTTTGATCGACTTGGAATTGCTCACAACGTACATGACAAGTATCTGCAGAGCATCGCTGACGATGAGGATGACTCGGATTGAGCCTGAGAGACGTCAACAAGGACCATCTTGCCGAACATATGGAGGAGCCCGGTCGGCTGACGCTTGTCTCGTCCGGGGCTGAATTACCCGATCATCAAGACCCGCTCAAATTCTGGACGCTTCATCCGAAGGAGAACACCTTCGTTGATCTGGCCATTTTCGCGCTGGGTCAGAATGAGCCAAGAGGAAATGGAGGCGGAACCTGGCATGGCGCTTTCTCGGGTCGCCCACAGTTGATCCATCAACTCGCTCCCGCCATACGTACGAACCTTCAAGGCAAGGCGAGCCGTACCGCCAAGGAGGCATTGATCAGCTTGCGCGAATGGTGGCGTGTGCTCGACACCGTCGAAAGGGACGCTGCACTGGCCGGGCAGCCGATGGATCGGGTGGAGGATGTACGTCAGCTTACGCGGGTACATTTCTTGTACGCCTCTGGCGAAAAACATGGGGCACGCGCGCTACAGCCAAACAAGCTTACTGCTTTTAGGTATTGGGTGAACCTGACCCTGAAGTCTATCAATGAGCGGCAGATCCATAACTGGGTAGTGCGCAAGAAAGCCGCCCCCCAACTGCCTCTACCGCCTGAGGATCAGTGTACCGACCTGCGCATTGCCCTGAAGCAGGAGTGGTACGCCGTCCTCAAGCAATGGGCGGTCATGGACCGAGTCATGGCTGACAGTCTCTGCCCGACCACCACCGAGGAGGAAGATTTCCTGAAGCATTGGCGTTGGTTACAGGACGCACAGCGACGCACTGGCAAGGTACTTCCCACACCTGTCGAATTGCGGAACGGGCTCGACGACAAATACTTCACTGCCCAGACTGGGCTCAGCCTCGTCACGATGCGCGCTGTTCAGTTTCCGAGCCGCTGGGAAGTTGACGCGGCCTTCCACCAATGCCTGGTGAATACCGGATGGAACCTAGCCACGCTATTCTCCCTGGACGCGCTTACGGATTTCCTCCGCGACAACGAATGGGACCCCGCTCGCTACTTGCTGATCGGGTCGAAGGCCCGTGCCGGTGGAAAGGAGCAAGTAGTAGATGGCCTCTGGAAAACTCGCTACGGTCCCGGCTACATCATTAAGACGCTACTGGACCGCAACGCACCTCTGCGCGCTCAACTTCAGAATAGGTTAGCAGCAGAGCGTGCCACGTACGAGCGGATGCTGCAGGAAGGGGCTGGTGCCGAAGTTCTGACGCAACAACTGATTGCTATTCAGACCCTTGAGGAAGGCTGTCGCAGCGTCTGGCTCTACGTTGATCATTACGGGGAGATCAATTGGCTGATTCATGGGCAGTCAAGTTACACAATAGATGGTACGCAACGACCGTTCCTCACTGCCTTCCTGAATCGCCTTAACCGAATCCGCGATGCCAATGGGAAGGTGGCGATTCCCCATGTCAGGCCGAAGGACTTCCGCAACATGTTCGCCCTCTACGTTTGGCGGATCAGTGGGGGCAACATCCTTGACGTCATGGCAGCTCTCAACCACGCTTGGCTGAAGACAACTGACGACTATCTCAATCAGAACATACTGAACGAGGAACGCGATGCCGCGATCCTGATGTTCCTCAATCTCCTCTTCGCCCAATTAGGCGATGGCCGCCTTGACCTGACGATCCTCGCCCACCAACTCCGCTATGGCACTGTAACGCCAGAAATGGATCGGCGTCTGGCTGAGTACCGCTCGCTGCCGCGTGCATGGCCAGGTATTGGCTGCAAGGATCCTCGCCACCCACCCGCAGAGATTCAAGGCACCTCCCTCGTGCCGGTTTGCCCAGGTGAGCGCTGCCTGCTGTGCAAGCCCAACGCCGTGATTCTTCCGGAGGCGCTGGACTTCGTGTCCCGGCGTGTCGAGGAACTGCTCGCATACCAGTCTGCCGTTCCGATCACGGCCTTCCAAGGCGTGCCTGCCGACGAGTTGGCCAACGCTCTCCTCGTTTTGCGGCTGTTCCCGCCAGAGGCGGTAGAGAAGGCGCGCACACGTTGGGCGACAGCTATCGAAAACGGACAACATCGCGTGCCCGGTCTACGGCCGCACGCAGAAAAGAGGATTGTATGAGCGAAGAAACCCTTCCCGTCATGCCTCCAGCCCCAGCAGCTTCCGGATTTGACAGTGGACGGATGCAAGTATCCTTGCTGTTTCCCGAAGAGTCACTGCAACACCTGTCCCGCGAAGATGCCGCACGCTGCCAAGCCCTTCTGGGGCACGGCGAGGTTTGTGGTGTTTGGGAAACATCCGAGGCAATGATTGGAGATCGCCGTCTGGCGGATCACGCAAAGCGAGTCCGTCTACGCGACCGGATCAACGCCTTTATTCCAGAGGACATCGAGTCGTCGGCAGAGCTCGATATTCTCCTTGATGAGGGCACCCTTCAGCTTACTCGCTATGCGCTGCTTTTGAGGCTCGCACCTTGTGGGATGCGCCATGGCAAGGGTCGCCCGCTCGACGCCACGGTTGTGTTGAACAGGGTGTACGCCGATGTTCCCCCTATTCTCGCCAGGGCTATCATCCGCAAGCTCGCAGCGGCCAATCCTGCCGCCACGGGACTTCTCGTCCACCTGGCTGCGGAGGACGTGATCGAGTTTCAAAAGGTCAGAAGCCGCCGGAATGAATTCGACCGGATGCGGATGATGATGGAAATGGGGCTTTGGCATGACGTCCCACCGAAGAATGATATTACCCGCACCACAAACCCCAAGGGGGAGCGCGAGACCCCCGTGCCCCTCGAAGATTCCTCTGAGTACCAGCCAATCCCCGACGATTACCTCGAAAAAATGGGGCCGCGGGTCCTCTGGGTCGTGGAGGAACTTGGTCCCAACCTGATTCACTTGCTAGAAGCCATCCCGGAACTCTTGGCAGGCAGCGCTCGCCATGGAAAACAGGTGCCCGGGAGAAATGTCGTAAGTAGTACGACGGGAGCAATGATCCGCCTCGCCAACTACTTCGAGCAAAACGTATGGCGCGACAGTAACGGCGATCCGCTCGCGGCCCCGTGTTTCCCGCTAAAGATTGGCGATGCCTACGGATTTGCGAAAAATTGCAATGTCTACGAATGGCCGCCTCGTACCTTGGCGCATGTGCATAACCTGTCCGTTACCCTCCAGGCGGCACACCTCTGGATCGCCCTGCTGGCCATGGCCGGCCGAGACAGCGAGGTCCAAACGCTAACACGTGACTGCGTTTCTTGGAACCGCAACTGCAAGCAGTACGTGAAAGGCAAAACCTACAAGTTAAGCCCGCTCCTGGCCGGCGAAGAGCGCGACTGGCCAGCGCCGGAGGCCCTGGTGCTCGCCTTGGGCCAGCAGCGGCGCCTAGTCGAAGCGTGGGAGCGAATTGCTCCCGTCTGGCCAAAGAAGACGAAAAAACGGGATTTCACAGTCATCGAGGGCGACCACCTCTGGGCGTCACTGGGGCGAAGCGGCAACGGCGTGGACGAGCCTCTCGTTGTTTCAACAGCGGCGCTTATGCAGTTAGCCAGGCGTGTCGGCCTGACGGACAGGCCGGGTGACATTAACCTTCACGCACATCGGTTTCGCAAGACTACCGCCCGGCTCGTAGCCATCGCCGCAGTCGATTCTCCTCGCATCCTCAAGAAGCTACTGGGCCATAAGGACATTGCGATGACGCTACATTACATCCTGGCCGACAAGGCCATCCAGGCGGAAATACTCAAGGTGGAGAACGAGCTACGCATCATGCGGGCCAAGGGTCTCATTGAGGACATCCATGCTTCCTTGCACAATCCTGGATCCACACCCTACGGTGGCCACGGCGGTGGCGCCATGCCTCGTCTCACGAAGATGGTCGCCGAGTATGAGCAGGAGTTGCACCGCCAGGGTAAGGAGTGGGATGCCGAAGACGCCTACGAACTGGCGCGCGTCATGACCGTCAATGGCCGCTACTGGCGCATCACGGCACCCGGCGTGATCTGCCTCAAACCCGCCGCTCGCAAATCTGGCCCCTGCACCTGCGATTCCAGCTGTGAGAACCGTGTGGAGGACGAAACCGCCCGGCGGGATGTCCTCGAAGTCATCGAGGTGCTGATCGACCATGGTCGGCGCGCTCTCGCAGAGAACGATCTGATCTTGCTGTCCCGCACAGTTACCGACCTGGACAGGGATCTGCAGCGTTTCGGGGACATCGCTGCCCAGTACAGCAACCATCACGACATTCGTAGCTTCCGGGAGGCGCTTGTATGACCAACCGATACGTGGAGGCGGCGCGCAAGCGCGGCGAGGCACGAACCGCCGAGGTGGAACGCAAGGTCAGGACGGCTATGGAAACCATCGTGGCCGAAATCCAAGACAACGATGGCATCTACCCCCATGCCAAAGGCAGACTAAGCAAGAACGAGTTTGCGCGCCGGGCCGGCATTAGCCTGACAACCTTGTTCACCCCGAAGCAGAAAGAACTCGCTGAAGAGGTTGACCTATGGCTCGAAAAGCTTCGGAAAACCGAGACGATAGGGACGAAACGTGTGCGCCGCGAGTACAAGGAGCGGGCGGCGGACTGGGAGGAGCGCTACAACCTGATTGCAGACAACCTCTGCAAGGCTGAGCTGGAAACCCAGGCGGCCGAGGCCGAGCGTGACAAGGCACTCGCCAAGGTGCAGGAACTCGAACAGCAGATTGCCGCCCTCCTCGAACAGTTGCGCCTCGCCGGTGCGTCGAATGTGAAGCCTTTCCCCAAGGGAGGAAAATCCTGATGCCACGCCCTTCCGTGATACCGGGCATCAAGGCTCGCCTTGAGGAATATCTCGACCAAAGAGAGGCCGAATTCCTCGCGCAAGGAGATGATGCCATGCCGACCCTGCCGGTGACGCCGGACGGCAAGGTCAATGTGCGGGCCTTGGCCGAAGCGATTGGCCTCAAGCAAACCCAGGAGAAATATCTCTACGAGCGCAAGGAACTGACCGATCTCATCAACTGCATCGCCGAGGGGCAGGGGGTGCTGACCATCGGGTCGCGGGTCAACCAGACGGATGCGGACAAGGCGATCAAGGAGCGCTTGATTCGGCAAGCGAAGAGTGTTCAAGAGTCATCCCAGGCGGCGGTGGAAGCCGTGGCTGCCCAGGAGGAGCTACTGGAGCGCATCCGCACACTTTCGGCCGAACTGGAGGCATCCAAGGCCGAAATCGGTCGGCTGCGTGCTCGATTGCAAGCCGTCGAAAACGGTATCTGGGTAGCCGTGCAATGACCGGCGGCTTTGCCTTCGACTCCGAAGTGACAGTCACGCGCGTGGTCTCCACGCTGGAGTACGGCACGATCTTCGTCGGAGAAACCCCTGTCGGCGAGAAGGTGCGCGTGCGTTACCTTGGGCGGCGTGAGATGCCCGTCGTGGGTGATACCTTCACCATTAAGGGGCAATGGGCAACCTTCACCGACAAGTATCGTCGTGTCCACCACCAGGTCGAAACCAAGGTGATGAAGCGCAGGGCGGTACTTGGAGACCTGCTCGCGCCTTTCCTCCAGCGTATCCCCAACGTTGGCCCACAGAGGGCGGAACGCTTGATGCGACGCTACGGTCATGATCTCATCGAGGTCCTGGACGACCCTGCGCGCATGGCCGAGGTCGCCGAGGTCCTGGAGCCGGGCAAGCCGGCGCTCGCAGCACGTATTGCCGCGCAACTGTTCTCCTCTATGGCCGAGAAGTCGGCGGCCGACCAGATCAAGCTCGCCGAGGCCGACTTCCTTGTCATGCTGGAGAAGGTCGGGCTGCGCGAACCACGTGTCGCCAACCAGCTCTGGCGCTTCTGTGCAGGCATCGACGCCATCGAGCGACTACTGCGCAACCCCTATCTTGCCGCTCATCTTACCTCCTGGAAGGTGGCGGATCGCGTGGGCAAGCTGCTGTTGCGCAAAGATCACCCGGATGCCGATCTCGACAATCATCCCGCACGCTTCATGGGTGCGCTGGCAAGCGTCTGGCGCGAATTGCTGGCCAATGGCGATAGCGCCGTCACCGAAGCAGCCTTGCGCGAGATGCTAGCCAAGCGCGGCGTAGATGCCGACTTGGCCCTTCGCCATGCCGAAGGGATCGGCAATCTCAGGCGTAGCGGCAAACTTGTCCGCGCGCCAGGTGCCGCTTGGATTGAGGACGAGGTCGCAAGGATGCTCCGGATCATCGAGGCGACCCCGGCCAGCCTGGCCATCCCTGACGAACAGCGGCTCGACCAATTGATCCGCGATGCCGAGATGGCATGCGAACTGCGCCTGACCGTCGAGCAGGCCGGCGCGTTGCGCCGGCTCATCTGCTTGCCGCTTGGAGTGCTGCAAGGCGGTGCCGGCGTCGGCAAGACCACGGTGATGAAGGTGCTGGCCTACATTTGGGAGCGGCAACGTGGCAACGTGGTGTTTGGCGCCTTGGCAGGCAAAGCAGCGCTGCAGCTTTCGCGCGGGGCTTCGACCCACGACGCCCCTCGTCTGGCGCATACGCTGGCGCGGCTGATCGGCATGCTGGAGCAGCAGGCCGCCTACGAGGAGAACCCGCAGAACGGGCGCCGACCCGACGTGGAGTTCAACAGCAGAACCCTGCTGGTTATCGATGAGGCGGGCATGATGGATACCCCCACCTTCTACCAGCTGCTAAAGCTCCTGCCCAAGGGCGTACGCATCCTGCTTGCCGGCGACGACGGTCAGTTGTTCCCTGTGGCATTTGGAAAGATATTCCACGACCTTGTCGCAGAGGGGTCGCGTGTTGCAACGCTGACCAAGGTGCTGCGCCAGGCGGAAGACAGCGCGATTCCTCTGGTTGCCTGGCAGGTCAGGAGCGGCCATGCCCCGGTCCTGCCGGCCTGGAATGGGGAAGCCAAGGGGGTATTCCTGATCGACTCCCAACGCCTGGCCAGGCTGGCGCGCACGGACGACTTCATGCTGATTGCAGCTCGCCGGCAGACCGTTGACGAATGGAACCACAGCGAGGCCATGAAGCGGCGGAATGATGCCACGCCAACCCGCCGGCTCGGGCCTCTGGCCACTGTGGCGGTGGGTGACCCAATCATCATCACGCAGAACAGGTACAGGCATGGTCTCTTCAATGGCCTGCTCGGCACGGTAATCGACATCGCCGGCGAGCGGGTCCAGATCCACTTTGACGGCGAAAACAGTCCGCGTGACTTGCCGGAGGAAGCGGAGGCAGATGTCGATCTGGCCTACGCTATTACCTGCCACAAGGCCCAGGGAAGCGCCGCTGCCACGGTTGTTCTGATGGCAGACGATGGTGCGCTGGTGACCCGGGAATGGCTGTACACGGGCATCACACGGGGCCGCGAGTTGATCCTGCTCAATGTCGAGGATCAGGGGAGGCTTGTCGAGGCGGTGGCACGGCGAACCGAGAGGACGACCGGGTTTGCTTTCTAAGAAGCGGAGGCGGGGTCAAGCGGCGTGGAATAAATGGGAGGGTATTGGGTCCGCTCCTGAATTATTGTTCTGAGTTCGCCAGACTTGGATCGTTCTTACGCAGAACGCATCCTCTCCAGCACTTCCCAGCGCTCCAGCAATTCCAGAAGTTCGAGCTCAATTGCATCGAGCCGAGCCTTCAACTCTGACACAATTTGCGGCGTCTCGCGGTAGAGGGCGGGGTCGGCGAGGCGCTCGTTTAGCCTGGCCTGCTCCAGCTCCAAGGTTTCGATGCGCTCCGGGATCGCCTCAAGTTCACGGCCTTCCTTGTAGGAGAGCTTGGTCTTCGGCTTATCCGCTTTCACGGCCGACACTGATGCTTCTTTTGGTTTCTCGGCCTTAGCTTTTGCAGGCGTGGCATGTCGGGCGCGATACCCCTGCCAGTCGGCGTAACCGCCGGCAATCCCGATCCATCGACCTTCGCCCTCGTAGCACAAGGACTGCGTGGCCACATTGTCCAGAAAGGCACGGTCGTGCGATACGAGGATCACCGTGCCAGTGTAGTCTTGTAGCAACTGTTCCAACAGTTCGAGCGTATCGATGTCGAGGTCGTTGGTGGGTTCGTCCAGCACCAGTAGATTCGCAGGCCGTGCGAAAAGCCGGGCCAGGAGCAAACGGTTGCGCTCGCCTCCAGACAGGGCGGAAACCTTAGCCCTTGCACGCTCGCTCGGGAACAGGAATCCCTCCAGATAGCTAATAACGTGTTGGCGGTGACCGGCAATTTCTACGTAATCTGAGCCCGGTGAAATGGTGTCGATCAGGCTCTTCTCGTCGTCGAGCTGGTTACGAAACTGGTCGAAGTAGGCCACCTCCAGTTGGGTGCCTTGGTGAATACGGCCGGAGTCGGCCTTGAGGTCACCGAGAATAAGGCGGATAAGCGTGGTCTTGCCGCAGCCGTTCGGGCCGATAAGGCCAAGCTTGTCGCCGCGCATGACGGTAAGCGAGAGGTCCTTGATGAGGTGGCGCCCGCCGAAACCGTGGCTCACCCCTTCCAACTCGGCAACCAGTTTGCCAGAGCGCTCACCGGCATCGAGGGCAAAGCCTACCTGGCCCACGCGCTCCAGACGCGCGGCGCGTTGCCGCCGCAGATCCTCAAGACGCCGCACGCGCCCCTCGTTGCGGGTGCGGCGCGCCTCGATGCCCTTGCGGATCCAGACTTCTTCCTGTTTCCAAAACTTGTCGAACTTGCGATTGTGAATGGCCTCAACCTCAAGCTGCTCCGCCTTCTTCTGCTGGTAGGCGCTGAAGTTGCCTTGGTACTCGCGTAACTGACCGCGATCCAACTCAATGATGCGGTTGGCGACGTTGTCGAGGAAGCGGCGGTCATGGGTGATGAAGAAGAGTGCACCGGTGAAGGCGACGAGCAGTTCTTCTAGCCAGGAGATTGCCTCGAAATCGAGGTGGTTGGTAGGTTCGTCGAGCAGCAGGAGTTCCGGCTCGCCAACCAAGGCCCGGGCCAGCGCCACGCGTTTCTTCTGACCACCGGAGAGGGCATCGACCTGTGCGTCGGCGGGCAAATCGAGGCGGCCCAGGGTCTCCTCCACCCGGCTGTTGAGACGCCAGGCGTCGGCG
>CAMKYP010000103.1 GCA_946477505.1 uncultured Dechloromonas sp.
CATTGAAGCAGAGATTTCACTTAACTCGATGTCCGGATTCGCGGAACCACCTCTGGTCGCCGCATCAACGACAATATGGCGCGTTATGCCGCGCGCAATGTCATCCGCCTGATGCTGAAAAATGGTGTCGATGTCGCACGTAGTACGGTAGGCGTCCAAGGCATCACCTTCAAGGAAAACTGTCCAGATATCCGCAACAGCAAGGTGGCCGATCTTGTTGTCGAGCTCCAAAACTGGGGGGTCAAGGTCGTTGTCAGTGACCCGTGGGCCGACGCTGAAGAAGTTTTTCACGAATATGGCATACGCCTCGGCACCATTGATGAGGCGCACCCAGTTGACGCGTTGATCGTCGCCGTCGGGCACAACGAATTCCGTCGTGAACATCCCTCGGAGCTGCGGGCTTTCTGTCGTGGCGACAAACCCGTGCTCGGCGATCTCAAGGCGCTGTTCGATCGCCATGCGGCTGCGGCAGCTGGTTTTACTGTCTTCCGTCTTTAAGGACTCATGATGCGCAACTATCCGGCCATCACCGATCGCAAGGTTCGCATGGCGCTTGTCGGCTGCGGCCGTATCTCATCCAATCATTTCGGTGCAATGGAGCAGCATAACGCAGACATCGAAATCGTCGATGTCTGTGATGTCGACCGTGCTGCCCTCGATATGGCGGTTCAGCGCACCGGCGCCAAGGGACATCTGAGCATGAGTGAGATGCTCAAGACAACGTCTGCTGACATTGTTGTGCTCACCACACCGAGTGGACTCCATCCCGACCAAGCGATCGAAATCGCCCAATCTGGCCGTCACGTCATGACCGAGAAGCCGATGGCTACGCGCTGGCACGATGGAGTGCGCATGGTCAAGGCCTGTGACGATGCTGGCGTGCGGCTTTTCGTCGTCAAGCAGAACCGCCGCAACGCGACGCTTCAACTACTCAAACAGGCAGTTGAGCAAAAGCGATTCGGTCGCATCTACATGGTTAACATCAACGTTTTCTGGACGCGTCCGCAGGAATATTACGATAGTGCCAAATGGCGTGGTACTTGGGAATTTGATGGCGGTGCATTCATGAATCAAGCCAGTCACTACGTTGATCTGCTTGATTGGCTGATCGGCCCCATCGAAAGCATCCAAGCCTATACGGCAACGCTTGAACGCGACATCGAGGTTGAGGACACGGGCGTTCTCAGCGTTCGCTGGCGCTCTGGCGCCCTTGGCTCAATGAATGTCACCATGCTCACTTACCCGAAGAACCTTGAAGGAAGCATCACGATCCTTGGTGAGAAAGGTACGGTGCGTGTTGGCGGTGTTGCGGTTAATGAGATTCAGCACTGGGAGTTTGCGGAAAAATTGCCAGAGGACGAGCAGATCGCTTCAGCCAACTACCAGACAACGTCTGTTTACGGTTTTGGCCACCCCCTTTATTACGACAATGTGATCAAGGTTATGCGCGGCGAGGCGGAGCCCGAGACCGACGGCCGTGAAGGTCTGAAGTCCCTGGAAACGCTCATCGCTGCCTATCTGTCCGCCCGCGATGGCCGGCGTGTTGCTCTGCCGCTGGACTACTGACATGGCGGTAACCATTCATCCTTCCGCCATCGTCGATGATGGAGCCCAGATCGGGGACGGAAGCCGCGTCTGGCACTGGGCCCACATTTGCGCGGGCGCCCGCATCGGCACGGGCTGCTCCTTTGGCCAAAACGTTTTTGTGGGTAACGACGTCGTTATCGGCAACAACGTCAAGGTTCAGAACAATGTCTCGGTCTACGACGCAGTTCGCCTCGACGACGATGTTTTTTGCGGCCCAAGCATGGTGTTCACCAACGTCTATAACCCGCGTTCCGCCATTACCCGCAAAGATGAATATCGCCGGACACACGTTCAGCGGGGCGCGACCCTGGGAGCCAACTGCACAATTGTCTGCGGCAGCACGATAGGCGAATACGCTTTTGTTGGCGCCGGTGCGGTCGTCAACCGCGACGTGCCGCCGTATGCCCTGATGCTCGGTGTGCCGGCCAAGCGCAAGGGATGGATGTGCCGCTGCGGAGTTCAGCTACATGGCAGCGGGCTGGTGCAGTGCGGCTGCGGCTCCCGTTACGAGATCGACGACAAGAATTGCAAACCTCTATGACCGAGAAGATTGAGTTCATCGACCTGAAAGCGCAGTATGCCGACCTCAAGGGTGAGATCGACGCCCGAATCCAGCGTGTGCTGAACCATGGCCAGTACATCATGGGGCCAGAGGTGCGCGAACTGGAGGAGCGCCTGGAAAGCTACACCCAGGCCAAGCACTGCATCACCGTGGCCTCGGGGACCGAGGCGCTGCTCATCGGGCTGATGGCCTTGGGCGTTGGCCCCGGTGACGAGGTCATCACCACGCCGTTTACTTTCGTTGCCACGGCCGAGGTGATCGCGCTCATAGGAGCGGTTCCGGTCTTCGTGGACGTGCAGCCAGACACGTGCAATGTGGATCCCACTCTGATCGAAGCTGCCATTACGCCCCGCACCCGGGCCATCATTCCGGTCTCGCTCTATGGGCAGGTCAGCGACATGGACGAGATCAACGCGATAGCCGCAAGGTACGGGAACATACCCGTCATAGAGGATGCCGCCCAGAGCTTTGGCGCGACCTACAAGGGGCGAAAATCCTGCAACCTGTCCACGATAGGCTGCACCAGCTTCTTCCCCAGCAAGCCGCTGGGCTGCTATGGCGATGGCGGTGCCATCTTCACCAACGATGACTTGCTGGCCAAAGCCATGCGCGAGATCCGCGTGCACGGCCAGGAGCGTCGCTACTATCACACCCGCATCGGCGTGGGCGGGCGCATGGACACCCTCCAGTGCGCGGTCGTTCTGGCCAAGCTTGAGCGCTTCGACGCCGAGATCCGCCAGCGCATCGAGGCCGGCGAGCGGTATCGCCGGCTGTTAGACGACGTGCCTGGCGTGCAGCAGCTCGCCGTGCGTGGCGACCGCACTTGCGTCTGGGGACAATTCACCATCCAGGTGGCGAATCGCGATGCCATTCTCGATCGTCTTAAGAACGCCGGCATTCCGACCGCTGTTCACTATCCGGTGCCGCTGCACCGGCAGCCAGCCTATGAGGGGCTGTGCCGCATCTCGGGCACGCTTGAAAAATCCGAGCGGGTAGCTACACGCGTGTTCAGCTTGCCGATGCATCCCTATATGGACGAAGACACGCAGGCACGGATCGTCAACGAGGTCGCGAGGTCGCTGACATGAAAAAGATCCTCACTGTCGTCGGTGCCCGTCCGCAGTTCATCAAGGCAGCTGCGATTTCGCGTGTCATCCGCACTGACTTTGCCGATCGGGTCGAGGAAGTGCTGGTTCATACCGGGCAGCACTACGATGACAATATGTCCAAGGTCTTCTTCGAGGAATTGGATGTCCCCAAGCCGAAGTACAACCTGGAGATCTCGGGAGGGCATCACGGCGCCATGACGGGGCGCATGCTGGAGGCGATCGAGAAGGTCCTGCTGCAGGAGCAGCCCGACTGGCTCATGATCTATGGCGATACCAACTCGACCCTGGCCGGCGCCCTGGCGGCAGCCAAACTGCACATCCCGGTCGCCCATGTCGAAGCCGGACTTCGCTCGTTCAACATGCGCATGCCGGAGGAAGTCAATCGCATCCTAGCGGACCGAGTTTCCTCGCTGCTGTTCTGCCCGACCCAGTCGGCGGCGGACAACCTTAAGGCCGAGGGCCTGCTCAAGGGGGTACATAACGTCGGCGACGTTATGTACGATGTCGCGCTCTTCTACCGCGAGCGAGCGCGCCAGCACAGCACGGTGCTTGGCAGGCTGGGGCTGGCTCGTGGCGCTTTTGCGTTGGCTACCTGCCACCGTGCCGAGAATACGGATGATCCGGTTCGACTGAGCGCAATACTGAGCTCGCTGGCCGAGGTGTCCAAGCATGAGTCGGTGATCTTTCCGTTGCACCCGCGGACTCGCAAGTTGATCGGTGACTACGGCTTATCGCGATATTTGACCAATTTGACTGTCACGGATCCCTTGCCGTTTCTCGACATGGTGGCTTTGGAGCAGGATGCTCATGTCATCTTGACCGACTCTGGTGGGGTGCAGAAAGAGGCATTCTTCTACGGCGTTCCCTGCATCACGATGAGAGATGAGACGGAGTGGATAGAGACCGTCGAGCTGGGCTGGAATCAATTGGTTGGCGCAGATAGCCAAAAGATCGTGCAGAGCTATTTCAGCGCCAAGCCGCCCGCCACACGAAATTCATCAGTTTACGGTTCCGGTACTGCGGCAGTCACCATACTGAGAATATTGCTTGAGGGGGAACGCTGGTGAGACCGCTTCAGGTGCTCTGGCGTCATAGACGCATCCTGTGGGCGACCACGCTGACTGATATTCAAAGCCGATTCAGGGGAACGGTACTCGGACTGCTATGGTCGGTGCTTTACCCGATTCTCTTTCTGGGCCTCTATGCCGTTGTCTATACGATGATTTTTCGTATTCGAGCTCCCGGCTTCGAGACGACGGACTACGTGCTTCTCATTTTCTGCGGTCTGATTCCCTTTCTCGGTTTTTCCGAGGCCCTAGGCGCAGGCGTGACCTCTGTGGTGTCCAACAAGGGACTCATCAAAAACACTCTCTTCCCGATTGAGCTTATTCCTGTCAAATCGGTATTGGCCAGCAGTGTGACGATGATTATCGGTTTGATTCTCCTTTTCGGGGCACTGTTTTGGCACGGGATCGTGCACTGGACCCAAGTGGCCATCCCCTTGATACTTATTTTGCAGTTGCTATTCACGATCGGACTGATTTGGTTGCTTTCTGCGGTGAATGTCTTTATGCAGGACTTGGGTCAGATGATTGCCATCTTGATTATCTTTCTTATGTTGGTTTCGCCTATCGCGTATACCCATGACATGATTCCACCAGAGTTGCTGCCATTCATGTACCCCAATCCACTCTTTTACCTGATCATGCTCTATCGTGACGCATTGTTCCTTGGGGTGTTGAGCCTGGACATGCTGTTGACCTTTACCTTGATCAGCATCACGATGTTTTTCTTTGGTGGATTTGTTTTTTTCCGGCTTAAACCGCTGTTTGCCGACTATGTCTGATCCCATCATCCGTTTGGATCGCGTGTCCAAAATGTATCGGCTTTTTCACTCGCCACGATATCGAATGATGGAGGCTTTGGGGCTTCCGGTGAGTTCCTCGCGTTACGAGGAGTTTTGGCCATTGCGGGATATATCACTTGAAATCAAAGCCGGGGAACGTGTTGGTCTCGTGGGGCGCAATGGTGCGGGGAAAAGCACGCTGCTGAAGTTGATAGCCGACCTTGTTCAGCCGACTGAAGGCACGGTGATCGTGTGTGGCGCTGTACAGGCGCTGATGGAACTCGGTACGGGATTTCATCCTGAGTTTACAGGGCGGGAGAACGTGCTCTCATCATTAGCCTATCAAGGTGTTACCGGAGGCAAAGCGCTGAGACTTCTGGAAGATATTCTTGAATTCTCCGAGCTGGAAGATTTCATAGATAAGCCTATCAAGACGTATTCTGCTGGGATGTATTCCCGCCTTGCGTTTGCTGCCGCAACCGCTATTCGTCCGGAAATATTGATCATTGACGAGATATTGGGGGCTGGGGATGCTTATTTTGCTGGAAAGTCTGCGAAGCGAATGCGGACCTTGACGGCAGAAGGGACGACGGTGCTGTTTGTCTCGCACGACATGTCTGCTGTACAGATGATCTGTGATCGTGCCGTTTGGATCGAGCGCGGCAGGGTAGTTGGTGATGGTGACCCTATTGAGATAGGCCGCTTGTATGCGGCTTCGATTCGAAAGCAGGAAGAATTGAGGTTGCGCGCGATCAACCTCAAGTTGAGCCGGGGTGATGTCAGCGAATTGCTGACGGACAGCGAAGCCGAACGTGTATTTATTGTCCGCTTTGTTTCTGAGCGCGGTGGTGCGCCCAGCACACCAGTGAGATTTTATGACATCACGTTGCAGCACCGAGATGAAGCGATCGATAAGGCGATTGTGGGTGGGGCTGCCGACGATGACAGAAACCAGCGTGTCCATCTGCTTACGGCAAAAGGCTACATGGATTGGGGTACGCCGCAGTCTGAGGTGGACGGCCGCGCATTCCGCGAGTTCGCCGACTGTAAAGGTCAATACCGACACGCCCCTGTCAGTGTTCGAATACCCTTGGCGTTGGGCGCGCTTGCGGATTTTTCGGTGCGTGTGGCGCATAGTGGTAGCCCTGTTGGAGAAGATGTCCTGTGCCAAGTATTTGACGGCGTCGAATACATCACGTTGGGGAAACTCAAAAAGGTTGAGGGTCATGGCAGCGACCATCTACGTGCGTCGATAAGCCAAACGTTCTCCTTCGCCGCGCTTGCCGATGAAACGCATATTGGCCTTAGTCAACATGAGCCTGTCCGTTCCGATTTTGTGTATGGCGAAGGTACTGCCTGGATCGACTCGGTAGATTTTCTTGACTCAAGTTCTGTATCGCGTCGGGTTTTCTCCTTCGGGGAGATGCTGACAGTTGAAGTACGCTGGGTGGCCAAGAAGAACATTTCCTGTATGGCATTTGTTGTTTGCCTCTATGGAATGGATGGAAGATGCGTAACTCAGGTCGTTTCACCGTTTGTCGCCGCAACCGATAGTGGGAGATCCGGCTTGATAAGAGCGGAATTTTCCCCCTTGATGGTTGGCAAGGGGGACTACATCGTGTCAGTCGGGATATTTGACGGGTTAACTGAGGCTCAGGCAACGGGAGAAAAACCGTTGGATGTTCATGATCGGCAATATCGAATCAGGATTTTAGCTCCGACCGATATCAAAATGGATAGGGGGCAGGTGGTTCATCCGGTGCGTTGGAGCTCCCGGAGTACCGAAGAATGACCTCCCGTGCCGATTCGCGTTACTTCTCGCAAGAGAAATTGTGGAGGCCTCCTGTCCACGAGCAGGTTGCAGTTGCCGACGATTTGATTGCCTTAATTCCCGAGGATGTGCACACCATCCTTGACGCCGGTTGTGGCAACGGGGCAGTTACCAACCGCTTGGTGGAGCGTTGGGATGTCTTGGGTTGCGACCTTAGTGCGAGTGCTTTGCGCCATGTGCGAGCCCCAACTTTGGTTGTGGATCTCGCGGCGATCCCGTTGGAAGACAGTGCATTCGACTTGGTTTTGGCGAGCGATGTGATCGAGCATCTGCCGGATAGCATCTACCAGCGCGCGCTTGGTGAAATTGCGCGAGTTGCGCGACGTTACGTGCTGATCGCCGTGCCGCACGAAGAGTTGCTTGGGGCGGCTGAGGTTGCATGTCCTGGATGTCACCACCGGTATCACGCCCATCTCCATCAGCGTTCCTATTCCGTAGATGATATGCAGAGTTTGTTAGGGGCAGATTTTGGCGTTCGCGCCATACAACTTTCTGGTGAGCGCTGGACCTATAGTGATGCGTCGTTGTTGAGGGCGCGTCAATTCCTGACTGGTCTGGACTATCCTTTTGAGGATGCCGTTTGTCCGCAGTGCGGTGTTCGACGCGGTGCGGTTGAGCACAGACCGGCGGCGCATGATGTTGGCCGCCGTGTTGACGCTGCGCAGGCCATGCTTTCCGTACATGGCTACTTGCCCGTACCGAACCGCAGCGAGGTGTTGGTTTTGTTCGAGCGGGGGTATGTTACCGGCCAAGTGTCCCTCGTTGCTGAGCCGACTGCCGAGGCAACCGGTTTGATCGAGGTGAGTAGGCTCGCGTGTGTGCAGGATCCGATCACTTATCCGCCAAACCCGATCCGAATTGAATCGCGACTTGGCGACCTCATAGTGGCCTTGCCTCAGGGTCCGCAGGAAATTCAAGTCGCGCGAGGCGCGTTTGAGGCGGTTGAAGTTTATGACTTCGTCAGGCAACGCTATGTACCAGCGGCATCTACAGGGAACGGGGGAGGCTACTTTCAGCCGATACCCTTCGGTCCGCACGGCTGCCTGTTACGGTTTGAGGGGGCGTCGGCTGATCTGGCTTTCACCCCGGTCTATGGGCCCGCCCCCACCCGTGAGGAGGTCGTGGCCCTGTGCCTTGGAGACGATCCGGCCGATGCGCGTCGGGCGCGACGACTAGTCGAAGTACTTCAGTTGGTGGAGGCGATAGAGGCGAAACGCGAGAGACTAGAACGAGAATTGTATGCACGTGATCTTGCATTCGCTGCCTTGCAAGGCAGGGCGGATGCTGCTAACGCATTGGCCAATGGGCTCGATGTGCAGCGCGATTCTTTGGACCGCATGGTGTCATCGCTCCAGGGGGAAAATGCAGGCTTGTTACAGCGTCTTGATGAGGTACATCGCCAACTGACTCAGCGTGAGCATGAGTTTGAGGAATTGTCGTTGGAGCTGAAGGCCAAGGCGATCGGAGTCAAAGAGTCAATTGCTTTAAGCAAGGACCAGTGTGTGCCCCAAACAGTCTTGGTTCTGTCGCACATGTATCCGCGCGACTATCATCCATCTGGTGGCATTTTCGTTCATGAGCAGGTTAAGGCCTTGCGTGCGAGCGGTATCGATGCGCGCGTGTTGAGCGGAGAGCCGTATTGGATCAACTCCCTGAATCCTGTACGAATCATGAGGGCTATCCGGAACTGGTGGCGTATGGGGAGCTACAAATGGGAATACCACGATGGTGTACCATTAATTCGATTTCCATACATCGTTAGCAGCAGTTTCTTACCGTTTCAGGTACATGCGTTCACTTACGCTAATGGTGTATCCCGATGTCTCTCACGCTTAGATCGAGCGTTCGATTTCCAGCTTGTACACGCGCATACGTCTTATACGGACGGCAGTGCCGGGGCAAAAGTGGCTGTCAAGTATGGCGTGCCATTGGTCATAACCGAGCATACCGGACCCTTCCGCACTCTTACCCGTACCTCATATCTCAGGCGAAAAACCCAAGCAGCGATAAATTCGGCGTCACGGCTTATTTCAGTGAGTTCCTCGCTCTTGAACGATATCAAATCCCAAGTATCGATGAGGGATTCTGGTCGCGCATGTGTATTACCGAACGTCGTCGACACCGATTTTTTTCGACCTGCGCCTAGAGAGTCGGATGGTCGCGTCAGAGTGCTCTGGGTTGGCCACTTCGTCGCGATCAAACGTGTCGACGCTTTAGTCAGGGCCTTCAGCACTGCGCTAAAGATCCAGCCCAACTTATATCTCAAACTTGTCGGTTCAGGCGAGCTGGAGAGTGATATTCGTCAGCTTGTCAAGTCACTGGCAATCGACAGTTATGTGGAATTTGCCGGACGGTCAGATCGACAGGGGCTCCTTGCGCACTATCGTGAGTGTGATTTCCTAGCCATATCCAGCAAAGCAGAAACTTTTGGCGTGGTGGCCATCGAGGCAATGAGTTGTGGGCGCCCTGTGCTGACCACAGATTGCGGCGGTCCTGCGGAGATTATTAATCACGAGTGCCTTGGGCTGGTCGTGGATAAATCAGCCGAGGCACTAGCACAAGGAATGCTTGAAATGGCCCTACGCCGCGCCGATTTCGATCCACGACTGATTCGCAAAGTCGCGGAACAGCGATATTCCACTGGCGCTGTGGTCACAGCACTTAAATCGATCTATTCAAATGTTCTAAGGGAGCGGAAACGGTGATTCTCATGATGCTATTTCGTGAGAAGGGTTGGCTCACTGGAGTCCTGTTGGCAAGCTTCTTTGTCTCCGTAGTTGCCACAGCAAGCCCCGCGGTGAACAAAACTGTCCAATTCCCTTTTCAATCGCCCTCTGCGTTGCCAATAGTCACGCTCCTACCATCGCCATCGGAAGAGTCAATCCACGTGGAATATCCCACAGTATATGAAGCGGGAGGTCAACAGGTAATGCACTATTCTGCTTATGGTGACGATCGCCGCTGGCGAATCAAGTCGGCCACTCTCGAAAATGATATCTGGATACCGCAGGGGAATCTATTCAACGAGAAGTTATTGGCGTTCACTGGAAACTATGCATTTCCATTCGTTCAGCGACTTGCCGCAACAGAGCCCTATAAGTATGCTTTGTTTTTTTCAGCCGGTATAAAACCAGGGGCGCCATACACTTCACTTTGGCGCTCATTCAGCCGTGACGGAGTAACTTGGCAATTACCATCCAAATTGCTTGAGGATAACCTGATACTCGATCCGGTTATCACGAAACGCCGAGGCCGAGAGGTGGTGATTTACACATCAAAAGACCGAGGCCGGGATGTGGTCCGAATGGCGGCCATATCAAGAGGGCGACCGATAACAATATACCACTCGAAACAGCCAGCCGCTGGTCTCTACACTTTGGGTTTGGTCACACTAAACGGAAAGCAAATAATTTTCATCGAAACAGGGTTTCCCGGTCATATCGACTGGGTTGCCACCTGTTTCGATGCGCAGGATCGTCTGATTCCGGCTGCGGCTGAGTCACTGGCGAGCTACCCGAAAAAAGGAGATCGCTGGGATTCATTGAGGGAAACTCTGCATAAGCGCCCATCATGCAGCGCAATTTGAGAAAATGACGGCA
>CAMKYP010000104.1 GCA_946477505.1 uncultured Dechloromonas sp.
TCCCGCCCGGCAAGGTCATCGACCTGATTCAAACCGACATTGCCGATGCCAACATCCCCAACATCGCGCTCGACCCCGCCCCGAATTGCGTGCTGATGGATTTCGGCCCCGGCTACGCCCACTACGTGCTGCGCTACTGGCTGCTCAACCCGAAGCTTGACGACCCGACGGACTCCGACGTCCGGGTACATATCCTGGCCACCCTGCAGCGCAACGGTATCCGCCTGGCCACCGACGACCACACCATCCATCTCGTCGAGGAAGGCGCCAAGCACCGCAAGGAAGTGGAAAGCCGCGAAATGCGGCGCCGCCTGCAGGCCATCGACGGCATCGAGCTATTCGCCCGGCTGGCCGATACGGAAAAGCAACACCTCGCCGAACACCTGGTCAAGGCACCCTTCGCGCGCGGCGACATCATCACCCGCCAGGGTGCCATCGCCCACTGGCTGTACATCATGGTCAGCGGCGAGGCCGAAGCCTGGTGGCAGCCGCCGGAAGGGCCGCGCCGCCTGCTGGAAAAGCGCGGCCCGGGCAGCGTCTTCGGCGAAATCGGCCTGATGACCGGCGCACCGCGCCGCGCCACCGTCATCGCCAGCACCAACGTCGAAGCCTATCGACTGGACAAGGCCGGCTTCCAATCCATCATCGAGCAACGGCCGGAACTGGCCGATATGCTGTCAAGCATCCTCGAACGCCGCCTGCAGCGCTTTGCCGAACTGGAACAGGGCTATTCCCAGGGGCAAAACGAGCTGGTCCGCAATACCCCGGGGAGCGCCGACATCGGCCGCAAGATCCGTGACTTCTTCGGGCTCGGCTGATGGCGCATCGGAAAAATCCGTGAATAATCACCGGCTTCCGGTAAAATCTCATCTTTTTGCAGCGCCTTCACGCTGCCCGAACGGTAATACGTGATCCGCAAACTCATTTCCCGCGTCTTCAGCGGCAAAAAACCCAAGGCCAACCGCCACGAGCCGGCCGTCATCCCCGTCTCCAGCCACGGCATCACCCGCGACCGCATCAGCAGCGGCAGCCGCCGCGTCTGCGAGACGCTGCAGAGCCACGGCCACAAGGCCTACGTCGTCGGCGGTGCCGTGCGCGACCTGCTGATCGGCGCCGACCCCAAGGATTTCGACGTCGCCACCGATGCCACGCCCGAGGAAGTGCGCCGCTACTTCCGCCGCTCGCGCATCATCGGCCGCCGCTTCCAGATCGTGCACGTCATGATGGGCCAGGAAACGCTGGAGGTGACCACCTTCCGTGGTGCGCTCGGTGACGACGTGAAGAAGGACGAACACGGCCGCGTGCTGCACGACAACGTTTTCGGCTCGCAGGCCGAGGATGCGGCCCGCCGCGACTTCACCGCCAACGCCCTGTACTACGACCCGGCCACCGAAGCAGTGATCGATTACCACCACGGCGTAGGCGACCTCAAGGCCAAGACCCTGCGCATGATCGGTGAGCCGCGCGCCCGCTACCGCGAAGACCCGGTACGCATGCTGCGCGCAGTCCGCCTGGCGGCCAAGCTCGGCCTGTCCATCGACCCGGAAGCGAAAAAGCCGATCCGCGAAATGGCCGTGCTGCTGGAAAACGTGCCAGCCGCCCGCCTGTTCGACGAAATGCTCAAGCTGCTGACCTCGGGCCACTCGGTCAAATGCATCACCCAGTTGCGCGGCGAGGGCCTGCACCACGGCCTGTTGCCCCTGCTCGACGTCATCCTCGAACAGCCAATGGGCGAGAAATTCGTCATGCTGTCGCTGGCCAATACCGACGACCGCGTGCGGCGCGGCAAGGGAACCTCACCCGGCTTTCTGTTCGCCACGCTGCTTTGGCACGAGGTGCTAGCGCACTGGGAAAAGCTCAAGGCCAAGGGCGAGCCGAAGATTCCGGCACTCTATTCAGCGATGGACACCGTGCTCGACGTGCAGGGCGAAAAACTCGCCATCACCCGCCGCATCGCCGGCGACATCAAGGACATCTGGGCGCTGCAGCCGCGCTTCGAACAACGTGCAGGCAAGCGCCCGTACGCCCTGCTCGAACAACCGCGCTTCCGCGCCGGCTACGACTTCCTGGTGCTACGCGCCCAAGCCGGCGAACTCGACATGGAAGTCGCCGACTGGTGGACGCGCTTCCAGAATGCCGAGGGCGACCGCCGTGCCGAGATGCTGCTGCCGGAGCAGGCGGGCGAAAAGAAGCGCCGCCGTCGGCGCAAGAAGCCGGCCAATGCCGGCGCTTCGGGCCATACCGCCAGCGAATGAAAACCGCCTACGTCGCATTGGGAGCCAATCTCGACGATCCGGCCACGACCGTCCGCGCTGCCTTTGCCGCGCTGGCCAACCTGCCGGACAGCCACATCGTCCACTGCTCCTCGCTCTACCGCACTGCCCCAGTCGGTATTGCCGACCAGCCGGAATTCATCAACGCCGTCGCCGAGCTGGAAACCAGCCTGGCGCCGGAGGCCCTGCTCGATGCCCTGCTCGAGATCGAACAGCGCTTTGGCCGCATCCGCGCCGAACGCAACGGGCCCCGCACGCTCGACCTCGACCTGCTGCTCTACGACGATCAGTTTGTCGACCTGCCGCGCCTGACCCTGCCGCATCCCCGCCTGCACCTGCGCGCCTTCGTGCTCCAACCACTGGCGGAAATCGCCCCCGATCTTAAAATTCCGGGCCGCGGCACCGTCGCCGCCTGGCTGCCGGCCGTCGCCAATCAGGGCATCATCAAACTGTGATCCGGCCCGCCCGGGCATGCGACACCCAGGTCGGGCATAGCTTTATGGTCATGCCGACTTATTCGCAGCCCAGCAGAAAGGCGACTCAAGACAAGCGTTGATAAAATCCGCAAGACCCCGCCCCAAAGGATAGCTCCACGCTACCAAGCAAAAAAAACCCGCTTCCGCGGGCAAAAACTCGATTCGGAGAACCCATACCGGCGATGATCGTTCCGATATCCGGTTCGCCAAGGAGAATCGAGCGCGGGGGACAAGTGCCCTTCCGGCCCCTCGCCGGGCAGCCCGGACGGCAACTGTGCGGGCGACGGGCGCGGTGGCTATCCGCAGACTCAAAACGAGAAGACCAGACCCGTGTTGAAGGTGTTCTGGTTCTTGCCTTGCTGCGGCAGGGTATCCCAATAGGTTCCCGAGGAATAATTGGATTTTTCGCCATTCCAGACTGTCGAGAGGGTAGCCCAGACCATGAACTGCGCATTGATCGCGTAGTCCACCCCGAGGACCAGCAACTTCCCGTTCTTGCCGCCGTAGGTGGTCTTGGTCGGATCGACGTTGGCCGCGTAATCGATGCTCGTACCACCGGTGTAGTACGCGGCGCGCAGCAAGAGCGGATCGGAGACCTTGTAATTGACGCCGACCCAAGCTTGCTGCGCTTTCCTGGCCTGAGTGATGCCGTCCGCATCGGGCGCCGACAAATAGTTGAAACCCACGAACAGCTTGGCCGCTCCCAATTGGTAGGAACCACCAACGATGGTTTCCTTGGAGGCATTGAAGATGTTGTCGTAGCGGCCATTGTCCGAATTGGCGGCAACGTCGTGAATCAAATGGAAGTCCACCGGCCCGTTGTTATAGGCAAAATCGATGCCGCTCCGGCTGCCCACCTTGCTGCTGCCCACCTTGCCGCCGGGCGAATGCTGCACGGAGATACTGAAACCGCCGAAGCTGGGCGTGCCGTACTCGATGGCGCCCGGCGCGATAGCCCAGTTGCGGCCGCCGACCAGGGTTGCCGAGCCGCTCCAGTTCTGGCCCATCGGATCGATGTACCAAACGTTGTTGGAAATCGACAGATTCTTGCCGAATTGCAAACGCCCCCAACGTTCGTTCTTGATGCCGACGAAAGAACGGCGGCTCCACAGGGTGCCTTCGTTCGAAACCCCACGATCGGCGCCGAAGCCACTTTCCAACGTGGCGTACGCGGTATTGCCGCCGCCCACGTCGCGGGTTGCGGCAATCGTCGCCAGGCTGGTTCCCCACTGGTTGGAGGCGCCCCGGGTTACCGGTCCCGACGAGCCGTCCGACTTGGCAACATTGTTGGTAACGTCGACACCGGCACTGATCCGCCCGCTTATCGACACCGACGTACCTGCCACGTTAAAGGCATCAAATGCATGCGCCCCGCCGGCAAAAGCAAAACCGACAGCGACGACGTTTGCCTTGGCAATCCATCCTGGCACAGTAATTTTTTGCATTTTGTTTCTCCTCCTTCTTTTCCGTCTGTCATTTGCGCTCCTGAATTAACGCGCAACCTAGCGGCACAACGCACAAAAACCAGCGATGCTCATGCCGAAGAAAAATCGAGGATGCGGGATGCCTGGCTTGCTAGGCACGACTGGCAAAAAGCACCCGCAAAACCATGCAACCTCGATTAATATGAATTCTAGAATACTTGTATCCCAGTTACAATGGGGTAAATACATTGCTTCATAAAAAATCCGGATCAACATCTGTCAATCACCGGCCAAAGGCAGGAAACGACACCACAAACCGCTGATTAAAATGATTTATCCCCCCCGACGACACGAGCATCCAACGACGCATCATCCAGAAAAGCAGCAACCCGCCACGGAAACCGCTTGGCTCCATGCGAAAATCCCGTTGACTAAGGAAAACAAGCGCCGATCCGCGTACGATCCAGCAAAAATGACGACAGCAAGCAGACCCTCTGCTAGAATCTTGTATACAAGAATCTCTCTTTAAAATCGGACCATTGGCATCCCCTGCGTTCGGGGCAAGCAGGTTCCTGCCAAGGTGTATTGTCGGGAACGGCGAAAAATGCCGCCCACATCGCCGTGCGGTTCGCGTTGCCGAATCCCGGGGCAGAGTTCCAAATATGGCTCCCGATGGCGGGAACTGGGGATATCGATAAACACCAACTGGCCTGAAATGATGATGGAATACAGCTGGGTTGCCTCCCACTCCCGGAAAATATTCCATAATTGCATTGGGACAACCAAATTACTCGGACTTGCCGGGATTTTTCCCAGGCTTGCCGGCGCCATCGACGACAAAATAAATCGCGATCGATCTTCGCAAATCATTCTCTATCGACAAGGGGACTTACTGACATGTCAAACAGCGAGGCAGACGAAAACTGGTTGAGCAATTTTTCTGTCGACAGAAAACGCCCGGTCTCCGATCAAATCTACGAGGTGCTGAAATCCGCGATCATTTCGAATCGCCTGCTACCGGGCACGCCGATCAGTGAAAACCGGATTTGCAGCCTGATCGATGTTTCGCGCACCCCGGTTCGCGCCGCCATGGGCAAGTTGAGCGAGGAAGGACTGGTCGACGTCTTCCCGCAACTGGGCAGCTTCGTCTCGAAAATCAGCATCAAGGGCGTCGCCAACGATCACTTTGTCCGGCGGGCACTGGAAATCGCCGTACTTCACGAAGCCCGGAAATCGTGGTCTCCGGCGGCCACCGCGTTGGCCCGCGAGGCGATCAAGAACCAGATCGGCGCGCTGATCGCCAAGGACAAGGCGGATTTTTTCGACCACGACCTGGCATTTCACAAAGTATTCGCCATCGTAGCCAAACTCGAAGGCGTCTGGCCCGCCATCCTCAACGTCCGGACCAAACTGAGCCGCTTCCATAACCTGATGGGGAAGGAAGACCGTCTGCCGGAGGTGATCAACGAACATACGGCGATCGTCGATGCCATGGCGATCGGCGACTTTGCGGCGGCCGAGCAATTGCTGATCAACCATCTGGACAAAGGGCTCGACACCATCTTCGCGCTTCCGGAGGTCTTCGGCGCCTACCTGTGCGACGTACCCGATCCGGAATCCATGTATTTCGCCCAGCGCGGCCTGTCGCAGCCGGCGAATCCAATGCCCGGCGCGGCGGACGACGAGAATGCCATACGCCGCTAGCCGGCGGGGTTTACGAAGTCAAGGAACGAACAGGGTAGGCCGGCAGATCGCCGCGCGAACGGCCAATTGACACTAGGCACAGCGGTTTGCAGCCAGTTGCCAGTCCGCGACCGGCACCAACTGATGGCTGGTGGAGCCCTGCGGCAGCCGGCCGGGTGCGCCGGATCGCCGATGGCCAACGCGCAGCCTCGCTCGACTGGCAAGCCGGTTGAACCGGCTCCGTTCCCGAAACGCTACATCACCGCGCCGATCGGCCAGGGAACGAATTCGTTCTGGCCATAGCCGTGGCTCTCGCTCCGGGTTTTCGCTCCGGAAGCCGTATGCACCATTTGCTCGAAGATTTTCCACCCCATCTGGTCGATGCTGCTGTCGCCGTCAATGACTTCCCCGCAATTGATATCGATATCGTCTTTTTGCCGGCGCCACAGCGCGCTGTTGGTCGCCAGCTTGAGCGACGGCGAAGGCGCGCAGCCGTAGGCGCTGCCCCGCCCCGTCGTAAAGCAGATCAGGTTGGCGCCGCCGGCCACCTGGCCGGTGGCGCTGACCGGGTCGTAGCCCGGCGTGTCCATGAACACCAGACCGCGCGCCGCAACGCGCTCGGCATAGTCGTAGACCGCGACCAGCGGCGTGCTGCCCGCCTTGGCGACGGCGCCCAGCGATTTTTCGAGAATGGTCGTCAAGCCGCCCGCCTTGTTTCCCGGGGACGGATTGTTGTTCATCTCGCCGCCATTGATCCGGGTATAGGTTTCCCACCATTTGAGCCGCGCGATCAGCTTGTCAGCGACCGCCGGGCTGCTTGCCCGGCGCGTCAGCAAATGCTCGGCGCCATAGATTTCCGGTGTCTCGCTCAATATCGCGGTGCCGCCATGCGCGACCAGATGGTCGACGGCCACGCCGAGAGCCGGATTGGCGCTGATCCCCGAGTAGCCGTCCGAGCCGCCGCACTGGAGGCCGACGACGATGTGGCCGACGTCGCAGGGCACCCGTTCGACCGCGTCGGCGACCGGCAACATGTCGGCTACCAGCGTGATCCCCCTGGCAACGGCATGGCTGGTGCCGCCCTCATCCTGAAGGTTGAAGGTTTGCAGGGTCTTGCCTTGCTGCAATCCGCCGCGTTCGAGCAGCGCGCCGATCTGGTTCGCCTCGCAACCCAGCCCGACGACGAGGACGGCGGCAAAGTTCGGATGCGTCGCATACCCGATCAGCGTGCGTTGCAGCAGTTGCATGCCCAGACCCTGGGTGTCCATCCCGCATCCGTTGCCGTGCGTCAGCGCGACCACGCCATCGACGTTCGGAAAAGCGGCCAGTGCGTCAGGACGATTGGTCCGGGAAAAGAAATCGGCGATTGCCCGGGCCACCGTCGCCGAGCAATTCACCGACGACAGGACGCCGATGTAGTTCCGGGTGGCCACCCGGCCGTCGGCCCGCACGATCCCCATGAACGATGCCGTGCGCCGCGGGGCCGCCGCTTCGACCCCGGCCCCGGCTTCGCCGTTGCCCGGCGACTCCCTGGCCGCCGGCCCCATGTCCAGGTTTTGCGTATGGACGTGCTCCCCGGCGGCAATCGGGCGGCTCGCGAAGCCGATGATCTGGTTGTAGCGCCGAACCGGCTGGCCGGCCGCGATGGCGCGCACGGCAAGCTTGTGGCCGGCCGGAATCAAGCCCCTGACGGCGATCCCATTGACAATGGTGCCGCCCACCAGGTTCTGCCGGGCGATCAAGACATCGTCATCGGGATGCAGTTGGATCAAGTTCGTCATTGCACTGGTCGTCGAAGTGTCGCGAAAAACGCCTAACCGGCGTTGACGCAGGTTTGCGACTGGCTGCCGAGACCGGAAATCCCGACATCCATCCGGTCCCCCGCCTTCAGGTACCAGGGTTCGGGCTTTTGCCCGAGGCCGACACCGTGGGGAGTGCCGGTGCTGATGATGTCGCCCGGCATCAGCGTCATGAACCGACTGATATAGCTGATCAGTTCGGGAACGCCGAAAATCAGGTTGGCGGTGGAGCCGTCCTGCACCCGGCGTCCATTGACTTCCAGCCACAGCGAAAGATCGTGGGGGTCCGGGATTTCGTCGGCCGTCACCAGCCACGGGCCGATCGGCGAAAAGGTATCGCAGCCCTTGCCCTTGTCCCATTGCCCACCGCGTTCGAGCTGGAATTCGCGCTCCGACACATCGTTGATCACCACGTAGCCGGCGACATGGGACAAGGCATCGGCCTCGGCGACATGGCGGGCGGTGGACCCGATGACCACGCCCAGTTCGACCTCCCAGTCGGTCTTGACGGAACCGCGGGGAATCGTCACCGGATCGTTCGGCCCGCTGATCGAACTGGTCGCCTTGAGGAAGAGGACCGGCTCGGCCGGCGGTTCCATGCCGCTCTCCCGAGCGTGATCGACGTAATTGAGCCCGACGCAGACGATCTTCCCGACGTTCGCCACCGGGCAACCGAAACGGACCTCGCCGGGCACCGGCGGCAGGCGGTCGACGTCGAGCAGCCTCAGCGCGGCCAGCGTCGCCGGCGACAAATGAGCGGCATCGAGATCGGGAAACAGCATGGACAGATCCCGCACTTTTCCATCCTGCCCCAAAACGCCGGCTTTTTCGGCGCCGGCCGGCCCATAACGCAACAGCTTCATCGGTAATTCCTTATCGAGGTTCAAGTCAATCGAGGTGAAAAACTTCCTGCATCGCCGCCCAGTGCTCGTTCGGAGCGCGCGATGCGAGGGGTGCCTGGCAGGGCCCGCAAACCGCCCACCAGCGCCGGGTTTCCGGATCGGCCGCCATCGCCGCCATATCGGCCTCGAAATCCGCGCCGTGATACTCGAAATGGCTGAACAGCAGGTTTTCCGGTTCCCGCAGGTAAATCGTGTAGTTGCGGATGTTCGACCGCCGTATTTGCGCCAGCACGGCCGGCCAGACGCTGGCGTGCAGCGCCTTGTACTCGGCGATCCTTTCCGGCTTGATGCCGATCAACAGGCCATAGCGTTTCATGGTCGGCCCCGCCTGCTATTGGCAGGCAAAAAAATCCGCACGCAGCGCGGCAATCTTCTCCCAATCCCAGTCGATGCCCAGGCCCGGCGTTCGCGGCGGCAGCGCGCAGCCGTTTTCGATCACCAGCCGGTTGCCGGAAATCTCGTCCAACTGCGGGATGTATTCGACCCATGGCGCGTTGGGCACTGCGCAGGACAGGCTGACGTGCAGTTCCATCAGGAAGTGCGGGCAGACGCTGATGTTCTGGCTTTCAGCCATCTTGGCGACCTTCAGCCAGGGCGTGATGCCGCCGACGCGCGCCACGTCGACCTGGACGATGTGGCAGGCCTGGGACTGGATGTAGTCGCCGAACTGGCCGGCGCTGTACATCGATTCGCCCACCGCCACCGGGATCGGCGAATGCAGGCAGAGATGCCGGTGATCGATGATGTTGTCGGCCGGCATCGGCTCTTCGAGCCATGCCAGATTCAGGCCATCGAGCGCCCGGGCCCGGCGCAGGGCCTCGCTCAGGCTGAACGCCTGGTTGGCGTCCACCATCAGTTCGAAAGCGTCGCCCACCGCCTCGCGCACGGCGGACAGGCGCTTCACGTCCTGGCTCAGGTGCGGCTTGCCGATCTTGACCTTGGCGCCGGAAAATCCGTCGTTTCGTGCGTCCACCGCTTGCTCGACCAACTGTTCGGTTTCCAGTTGCAGCCAGCCGCCCTCGGTCGTATAGACCGGCACCCGGTCCTTGGCGCCGCCCGCCAGTTTCCACAACGGCAGGCCGCTGACCTTGCAGCGGCGGTCCCACAGCGCCGTGTCGATCGCCGCCAGCGCCAGGCTGGTCATCGCGCCGACATGCGTGGCGTGGGTGTGAAACAGCAGATCGCGCCAGATGAACTCGATGCAATCCGGATCCTGGCCGATCAACCGGGGAACCAGGTGATCCTTCAGCAAGGCGACGATCGACGAGCCGCCGGTGCCGATGGTGTAGGTATAGCCGACGCCTTCCGATCCGTCGCTGCACCGCAGGCGAAGAATCGGCGTTTCCTGGCGGACGAAACTCTGAATGGCATCCGTACGCAGAGATTTGGGCTCCAGTGGCACCAAACTGACCTCGACGTGTTCTATGCGCGACATATTTTGACTCCTGATTTGCGAAGAATTTTCCGGCCTGCCGGCCGGCAACTCATTCGCCGTTTATTGACGGGGACGGGGGGACGGGCGAATCGCCGGCCAAAAGACCTTGTTGCAGCAGGCTTTGCCACAGATCGGCGGGAATCGGGGTCTCAAACCACCTGACGATGTCGGCCAGTTCCCGGGGGCTTCTGAAACCCGGAATGCAACTGACCACGGCCGGATGGGCAAGCGGAAACTGGATCGCCGCCGCCGCCAGGGGAACGTCGAATTCCCGGCAGACATCGTGCAGTTTTTCGACGCGGGCAATCACCTCCGGAGGCGCCAGTTGGTAATCGAAGCGGGCATCGCTGCCCGGTCCGGTCGCCAGGATGCCGGAATTGAACGGACCGCCGATCAGGACGCCGACCTCGCGCACC
>CAMKYP010000105.1 GCA_946477505.1 uncultured Dechloromonas sp.
GTCATTTTCTCAAATTGCGCTGCATGATGGGCGCTTATGCAGAGTTTCCCTAGGTGCGCTTTCGTATTCGATATACATGATCCATGAGTCAATATTGATTGTCTGTGGTTCAACCTTGAATATCCTGCAGAAAAGGCTGGGATTCAATATTCTGGGTTCTTACTGGTCCAATGACTTTTCCACTTCTTTTCCGGTATGGCAGCTCGAACAACGCCATTACCTCGATATTTCGGCTGCAATCTATCTTGTCGTTGTCGTACTCCTGTCAGGGCTCACCTACAAATACATCGAGAAGCGAGGCGGTAGCTGGGTGAAGTCATTAACTCAAAAGTACGTTTAATGCCTGAAGCAGTGACTACACCTCGTCTGTTCCTCTATGGTTACTATGGTTTCGGCAACGTCGGCGACGACCTGTTGCTGAATACCGTTGTCACTTCGACGCTCCGATTTGCGCCTGACGCGCGGTTTGTGGTGCGCAGCCTCTGTCCGGTCGAGGGCCTGCACCCATCCGCCAAGCTTGAATTCGTGGCGCTGGAGCAGATCGTGTCGGACCAGACTCTGTCCAGAGTACGTCGCCTTGGGCGTTATCTGCTGGATACCTGGAAGAGCCTTGCCGGATGCACCCATCTGGTGTTCGGTGGCGGTACCTTGTTTCATGCTCGCGGCAGTTCCCCGGTCAATCTGGCGTTGATCTTCATGCTCGTGGCGATGGCCAGGCTGCGTGGTCTTGAGATCTATGCGCTGGGTGTGGGTGTGGCGCCGTTGAATGGTTCTTTGCCCAGGCGCTTGATGCAGGGAATACTGGCGCGGGCTGCCGACTTTGCCGTTCGTGATGAGTCTTCGTTCCGGAATTGTCAGGGGTTGTTGAGCAAGGCGCCTTTGCGCTCGACGGCTGATCTAGTTTTCAGCCTGCCGTTGCCAGCAATTTCGAGGGGGGAAGTGGCGGAGCGGAAGCCTGTCGTGGCGATTACCCTGGCAGCCAGCGATATCGGTAACGGCGGGGAGCATGAGCATTTTCTCCAGCAACTGGCAATTGCCCTCGAACTGTTGGTGAAGAAAGGCTGGTTGATATGTTTTCTGGCCTTTCAGGAGCTTGATCAGGCGGGTATTGCCGTGTCCGATACAGCGCTATTCAAGCGGGTCCAGTCCTACACTCCGAACCTGGATGCCACGCTGGTTCGCATGACCGCCAGCAGTACGGAAATATCCCGTCTGTTTGCAAAGATCGACGTTGTCGCCGGGATGCGCTTTCATGGCCATGTGCTGGCGGCCATGCAGGGAATTCCGTTCGTTGGTTTCGGGCGTGACGAGAAATTGAAAGACTTGTGTTCCCATCTGGCTATGCCGTTTCTCGACATGGGAGAGCTGGAGGCAGCCTGCCTTGCCGAGGCAGTCGAGGGGGGGAGGAACCTGCAGCCCGATACGGAGCGTGTGAGGGAGTTGGCACGTCGCTCGGCAGATAACTTCAGCAGAATCGGAGCTTCGCTTTCATGAAAGTCGTTCTTCACGGCTTCGGGTCCTTCCCCATTGTGTTCTGGCACATGATCCAGCATGCCCGGAGTATCGACGCACCTATCGATTGGGCGATCATCCTGACGACCGATCATCATCGCGAACTGTTCGTCAAATTGCTGGGCGCCGAGCGTGTCACCGTACTGAATCATGCTGGTGCAGAGCGCTATCCCCCCAGCACCGGTGATCTGGTCTACCCCGGGGCGCTATATCGCGATATTGAAGCCGAAAAGAGAACCTTCAAGTTCGCGCCGGCCGGCAAGCAGTATGCACGTGCCATGAGCCTCTATCGCCAAGTGCGCGATTTCATGCGCGGTTTCAAGCCAACGCATGCGCTCGTCTCCCAGGTAGAAGGATTCGATGGAAAGGTCTTCATCGCGGCCGCGCGAGAGTATGGTGCCGAAGTAGTCGTACCGACCTCTTGTCGCAATCTCGGCGGGACTTTCTTTTCGCCGGATGATGTCGAGTCGCTGCCGGTATATGCCACGGGCGTCCATGAGCATGATAGGGCATCGGCACTGGCATTCATCGAGAATTTTCGTCATGCTCCCAAGCCGGCGCGCTGGAGTCCTGATGTTTCCGGCGACGAGGTCCTTGATGCATTCGTTCGTCCTTTACCGGTTCGCGCTTTGGCGGCAGCCCGGCGCTGGCTGGCTACGCCCGGGGGGTTCAAGTGGGATTACCTGCGGGCCAGTTACCTGAACAACCTGCCATTCCTGCGTGACGGGATCTGGGCTGCCCGGCGCCGTGCCAACGAACGTCATTGCGATATCCGGTCGCTTGAGGAATTGCCCCGGAAGTTCATTTTTTATCCGCTGCAATACACCCCAGAGTCTTCGATCAATACGCCGGCGCCGTACTTCCTCGATCAGTTCCGGGCCATCGATGCGATTCGATTTGCCATGCCCAGCGACTGTGTTCTGGTCGTCAAGGAGCATCCGGCATGCATTCTCCTGCGCGAAGGGAGCTTCGTCCGGCGCCTGCAAAACACCAGTGGTGTTGTCGTTGCCCACTATGGTCTTTCCAGTCTCGAGTTGGTGAAGCGGGCTGGGCTGACGATTTCCGTTACGGGTACCGCAACGCTTGAAGCTCTATTGCTTGGCCGGCGAGCCATTACCTTGGGTGGCTCTCTGGTTTCCGGTATGTTGGGCGGAGTCTGTTCCCTTGGAGATCTGGGGAGCAGGATTGCACGAGAACTTGCGGCAGATATACCGGACGTCGAGGTCGTCACTGCGATTGCTACCTTGTTCAACGTTCGCCATGAAGTTTTGTTCGGTTCACCCGGGACGCTTGGCGAGCCTGTTTTACGTCGCAAGAACATCGCCTGTCTGACAGAAGCCTTTATCGATCATTGCCAGCGAGTCCAGCTTGCGGCGAACCACGCGTCTTGATATGACTCATTCAGCTTCTTCCGAAAGCACTAGCATTTGCCCTGTCTGCGGCGATCACGCATCCTGGCTGATTCCCTTCGTTGATGAAAAATCGGGGGAAGCGCAGAAACGAAGTAGCGGATATCGCTGGTGCCTGTGCCGCCAGTGCGGTACAGCTTATCCGTTTCCGGCCCCGTCGCTTCCCGAATTGCAGGCTTACTGGGACCGCAACCGTGTCGAGGGCGATAGCGCCCCGGTTACGGAAGAGGTCTGGCAGGGGCGTTTGCAGGCCAGCAGAGTCTGGGCGCAGCGCACCTACGATTTCGTTGCGCCCCATGTGCGGAGCAATACGCGGCGCTTTCTGGATGTCGCCTGCGGTCTCGGGGCTACGGTTGCACTTTTTGGCGAGAAGGGCTGGGAGGCGGAGGGGATCGATGCCGACCCGAATGCCCGGGAGTTCCATCAGCGGCTTGGTATTCGCGCCATCATCGGGCAAATCGAAAATGTCGATACCGCCAACCGCTACGACCTGGTTGGCATCGCGCATGCCATCTACTTCATTACAGACCCTCGAGGTTTTGTCTGTCGGGTCCGGGACATGCTGGACGAGGAAGGATTGTTTGTCGTTGTCTTGAGTGACTTGCTGTCCACTCTGTGTGCCGGCAGTCCGCAGTATGCTCACACTTGGTATCCGACCGCCGACTCGCTAACCTATCTTCTGGAACTGGAAGGGTTCGAGGTGGTAGCCAGTAAGACTACCCATGGTTCGATTCTGGTACTCGCTCGCAAACTTTCCGTTGCTGGCGGTCCTCCCCAAGGACACCCTCTTCGTGTCTATCTGAGCTTTGTGAGCCATGGTTGGCGCTATCGCCTGTTCGGGCAGCCGACAATCTGGTTCGGACGGCGGGTCAAACGTCTGCTGGGAGCAGGACGCCAGTTGTTGAAGGGGTTACGTTGATGTTGTCTGGTTAGCGGCGATGACGCGCGTTCTCCACGTTATTACCGGACTCGGCCTGGGTGGCGCCGAAATGATGCTGCTCAAGCTGCTGCAGGCGTCGGACCGTTCAGCATCCGAGCATGTGGTCCTGACGCTGACCGATCTTGATGTTCTCGCTCCGGATATCCGCGCTCTTGGTGTTCCTGTCCAAGCGCTGGGGGTTCGCGGCGGCTGGAGCGGAGTTCGTGCTTTATGGCGTGCCCGTCGGCTGCTTAGTCAATTTAAGCCAGATGCCGTGATGACTTGGTTGCATCATGCGGATTTGTTTGGCGTGGCACTCAAATGCCTGGCACCATCGACCCGCCTGATCTGGAATCTCCGCTGTTCCCGGCTGTCGCCGGAAGAGCTTCCCCGCTCGAATATCTTGCTCGTCAAATTGTTGGCTCGCTTGTCGTTCGTTCCTGAGCTAATCGTAGCCAATGCCCGGTGTGGCATGGAGGAGCATCTCCGGATGGGGTACCACGCTCGTCGCTGGGTGGTCTTGCCCAATGGTTTTGATGTCGCAGCGTTTGCGCCGGATGCCGAGGCACGCCGGACGATAAGGCAGCAACTTGGCGTGTCCAACGGTGATTTCGTCATCGGCATGGTTGGGCGTTACCACGCGATGAAGGGTTTCGATACCTTTGTCAGGGCTGCTGGCTTGCTGGCTAAAAGGGAGGCGCGGGCACGTTTCGTTCTCGTCGGAAGCGATGTTACAGAAGACAACGCCGAACTGAAGCGTATGCTGGGGGCAGCCGGCATTCTGGGTAAGGTGGCATTGCTCGGGCAGCGTCGCGACGTTCCGGCGATCATGAATGCCTTCGATATTCTGGCCAGCACGTCGACCAGTGAGGGATTCCCGAACGTTATTGGAGAGGCCATGTCCTGCGAAATTCCTTGTGTGGTGACTGATGTTGGCGACAGCGCCTGCATCGTGGGGAAGGCCGGTCTGGTGGTGCAAGCGGGCGATGGCGAGGCGATGGCGGCGGCTTGGCACTCACTGTTGGCGATGCCGAAGAAGGATTTTCTTGGTCTCAAGCAGCTTGCTCGCCAACGTATTGTTGAAGAGTATGAAATTGGCGTCGTTTCTCGCCGTTATCAGGCCGTGTTCGAAGTAAAGCGCTGATACGCGGAGTTTTCGATGTCTTGCATGTAGGACGACTGGTGGTAATTGTTGGCGTTTGCCAATAGACTTCGGCCCCGGCGTGCCAGCCCCTTTAAGGGTATGTAGCTGATGAACAGGGTTATTTCCAGATATCGGGCCTCGATGTTTGCGGATTTTCGCAATAACAAGAATTCAAGGATGGGTGATCAGCGTGTGCGGGATAGCGGGGCTCAAACTTCACACTGAATTCGCCGATGGCGACCGTTTGCGTCGTACTGGCGAGCTCATGGCCGATGCCATCATCCATCGCGGGCCGGACGATGGCGACGTATGGGTTGGGACGGATCAGGGCGTTGTGCTTGCCCATCGTCGTCTGTCGATTCTCGACCTGTCGCCGGCGGGGCATCAGCCGATGTCTTCGGCTTGCGGTCGCTATGTCGTCGTTTTCAATGGCGAGATCTACAACTGGGCGAGCATCCGTAGCGAGCTGGAGCAGTCTGGCAATGCACCGACGTGGCGTGGCCATTCGGATACCGAGGTTTTGCTGGCCGGCATCGTGGCTTGGGGGCTGGAAGCGACGTTGAGACGGGCGCGCGGCATGTTTGCCATCGCCGTATGGGATCGCCGGGAGCAGACGCTTTCGCTTGCGCGTGACCGCATCGGTGAAAAACCCTTGTATTACGGTCGGGTCGGCGATGCCTTTGTCTTTGCCTCGGAACTCAAGTCGCTGCGCGCGATTCCGGGGGCGGAGTTTCAGACCGACCCGGGTTCGCTGGCCTTGATGTTGCGCTATGGCTACGTACCGGCGCCGTTGTCCATTTACCGGAATATTTTCAAATTGCCTCCGGGCACCCTGCTGCGGGTCAATTCTCGTGGCGAGTTCGGCGAGCCTGAGACCTGGTGGTCTTTTGCCGAGACGGCGCAGCAGCGGGTTGTCGGTCGTTCGCCGATGTCCGACGCAGAGGCGCTGGATGCATTGGACGAGGTGCTTGGCTCAGCCATCGGCGAGCAGATGGTGGCTGATGTGCCCTTGGGGGCCTTGCTCTCCGGAGGGCTCGACTCTTCGATGGTTGTTGCCTTGATGCAGGCGCGAAGCACCAAGCCGGTACGCACTTTTACGATCGGTTTTGCCGAGGGGGCGTACGACGAGGCGGCGCATGCCAAGGTCGTTGCCGCCCATCTGGGCACAGAGCACACCGAGCTTTATGTTTCGCCAGATCAGGCACGCGCCATCATCCCGCGTTTGCCTGACATGTATGACGAACCGTTCGCGGATTCGTCACAGATTCCGACGGCCCTCGTCTGTGCGTTGACCCGGCAACACGTCACCGTTTGCCTCTCTGGCGATGCTGGCGACGAGTTGTTTGGCGGTTACAACCGCTATTTCTGGGCGACTTCCCTGTGGCGGCGTTTTGGCAAGGTGCCACTCGGCCTGCGCCGAGTAGTGGCCGGAATTTTCTCTTCCATTTCCGCCGGGACCTGGAATAGTACTTTTGGCGCATTGTCCTGGGCGATGCCTGGGCGGCTTCGAGTCAGCAATCCCGGAGACAAGCTGCACAAGCTGGCTGAAGTCATGGCTGCGGATTCGGAGGAGGCCCTTTATCGCGAACTGGTCAGCCAGTGGCGGGGCGCTCTGCCTATGCGTGCGCCAAATGAGCCGAGAACATTGGTGGCCGACCCGACGGCTTGGCCTGGCATGCCGTCATATGCCGAGCGGATGATGGCGGTCGATACCCTGACCTATTTGCCGGACGATATTCTGGTCAAGGTCGATCGGGCGGCGATGGCGGCAAGCCTTGAAACCCGTGTTCCCTTCCTTGATGAACGGGTGATTTCTTTTGCCTGGGGTCTGCCTTTCGAGCAGAAGGTCCGCAACGGTCAAGGTAAGTGGTTGCTCCGGCAACTGCTTTACCGCTACGTGCCGCAATCCATGGTCGATCGTCCAAAGCAGGGCTTTGGTGTCCCCATCGAACACTGGTTGCGCGGGCCGTTGCGCGATTGGGCGGAGGACCTGTTGTCGTCAGATCAGCTTGCTTCGGATGGTCTGCTGGATCCGTTACCGATCAGGGCAATGTGGGAAAAACACCTGTCAGGACGAAATGTGCAATATGCGTTGTGGAATGTATTGATGTACCAAGCCTGGAGAAGACGATGGGCTTGAGGGTTTGCCAACTTTGCGCGGTCGATTTTTCGCTAAAGCACTTCCTGTTACCGTTGATTGATGGAATGCAAAGTCACGGCTGGAATGTTACCGCCGTGTGTTCGGATGGACCTGAAATACCCGAGATGCGCGCCAAGGGCTACAAGATCGATACCATCCCGATTTCGCGTAGCCTCAATGTTTTCAAGCATGCAATTTCTGTCGTCCGGCTGGCAGTATATTTTCGACGCCAGCGTTTCGACATCCTGCATGTGCACACGCCAGTTGCCGCTTTGGTGGCTAGGGTGGCTGCATTTATAGCGCGCGTGCCGGTTGTCATTTACACGGCCCACGGCTTTTACTTTCATGACGAAATGCCAGCCTGGAAGCGCCGCTTGTTCGTCTGGCTGGAGCGGCTTGCCGGCCGTTTTACCAATCTGCTTTTCACGCAGAGTGCCGAGGACGCCGAAACAGCCGTGCAGGAAGGCATTTCTCCGGCTGAGTGTACACTCGCCATCGGCAACGGCGTCGATGCACGACGCTTCGACCCCGCGGTGGTCGGCGATGGTGCCGGATTGCGCAAGGCCTTGGGCATTGCCGGCGATGCCTTTGTGATCGGTATCATCGCCCGTCAGGTAATCGAAAAGGGGATCATGGAGTTTCTCGAGGCCGCCATTGAGGCCGCCGGGAATCACTCCGAGATGGTGATTCTGATGGTAGGTGAGCGCCTGGCGAGCGATCATGCCGGTGATGTGGAGGCAGAACTCGAGCGTGCGGGGGCTGTGCTCGGCAAGCGCCTGGTGGTCACTGGTGCGCGCAAGGATATTCCGGAACTGCTCGCTGCGATGGACGTGTTCTGCCTTCCGTCATGGAGGGAAGGTATGCCGCGTACCATTATCGAGGCCATGATGATGGGCAAGGCTGTGATTGCCACGGATATCCGTGGTTCCCGGGAGGAGGTCGTGCCCGGTGAAACAGGTTTGCTGGTGCCGACGCGGTCGCCAAAAGCGCTGGCCGAAGCCTTTCTGGTATTGGCCGGCGATCGCGGCAGGGTGGCCTCGATGGGAGCCAAGGGCAGGGAAAGAGCCCTAGCCTTGTATGACGAAGCGCAGGTGGTCGCCTTGCAGATTCGGCGCATCGAGCAATTCCTCACAAAAGTACATGGTTCGGTATGAAGCGACTTTTCGATATTTTTCTGGCGCTGATCGCTGTTTGCATCTTCGCCATTCCGCTGCTAGTGGTGGCCGTGTTGGTCAAGGTAACCTCGCCGGGGCCGGTGTTGTATTGGTCAGATCGTGTCGGGCGGCGTAACCGGATTTTTCGTATGCCGAAGTTCCGAAGCATGCGCGTGGGTACCCCGGCGGTCGCTACCCATCTGTTGAGCAATCCGGCTGCTCATCTGACCCCGATCGGCTCGTTCCTGCGTCGTTCAAGCCTGGATGAGTTGCCGCAGGTTTGGAGTATATTGGTTGGCGATATGAGTTTCGTTGGTCCTCGTCCCGCTTTGTTCAATCAGGACGATCTCATTGCCTTGCGTACCAAGGCTGGAGTGCACGAATTGCAGCCGGGTCTGACCGGATGGGCGCAAATCAACGGTCGGGACGAATTACCCATTCCGCAAAAGGTGGCGCTCGATGCCGAGTATCTTCGGCAGCAGAGCTTCTGGTTCGATCTCCGGATCATTTGGTTGACGGCCCTGAAGGTTGTGAAAAGTGATGGCGTTTCGCATTAACGCAGTATGAAAAAGACAACAAAATCGATGCTCTTCAGCCTTAATCCTCGGACGCTGGCCGCTTTTACATTCGATGTGTGCGCTGCCGGGGGGGCTTGGTTACTGGCATTCTGGCTGCGCTTTAATTTCGATACGCCGGCCGAGTTTCAGGGAGTTGCTGTTGGTGCGTTGCTCTGGGTTTTGCCGCTATTTGCAGCATTGTTCTTTTTTTTCGGTCTGTACCAGGGGCTTTGGCGCTTTGCCAGCATCGCCGACCTGCAGCATTTGCTCAGTGCGGTCTTCGTTGGGGCATTGCTGACCACGACGGTAGTTGCCATTTTCAAGGTGCCGCTGATTCCGCGCTCGGTGCTGGTCCTGCACCCGCTTCTTCTCGCGATCATTATGGGCGGAACACGTTTTGCCTATCGTAGTTGGAAGGAGCACCGCCTTTATGGTCCTGCTAAGCTGCGTGGGCAGCCTGTCCTCATCATCGGGGCGGGCGAGGCGGCCGATTCCTTGCTGCGGGAAATTCATCGCAGTGGTCAGTGGTATGCGGTTGCCATTATTGATGACAATCCGGGAAGAGCCGGGCGTCGTCTGAGAGGGCTGCCCATCCTGTCGCCGATTGAGAACATCGGGGCGGTTGCGGAGAATCTGGGGGCCAAGCATGCCATCATCGCCATGCCGACGGCCCGTCCAGTCCAGCGTAGGCGCGCCACTGAACTGGCTTCGGCGGCCGGACTTACGGTTATGACCGTGCCTTCATACGATGACCTGTTGTCAGGGCGGCTATCCGTGTCCAGTATCCGCAAGGTCGAGTTGGAGGATCTGCTCGGACGCGAAGCGGTCTCGCTGGACGATAACGGCGTACATGATTTGCTCGGAGGCAATGTCGTTCTGGTGACTGGTGCCGGAGGGTCTATCGGTTCCGAGCTTTGTCGACAGATTGCCCGTTTCAAGCCATCGCGACTGGTGTTGGTCGATTCTTCCGAGTTCGCGCTTTACTGTATTGGCGAAGAGTTGAGTGCCAGTCATCCGTCGATGAGTTGTCGGTCATGGGCTGCCGATGTTCGTGATAAGGAGCGGATCGCCGAGATTTTTGCCGCCGAGCAACCCGTTGTCGTGTTCCATGCGGCAGCCTACAAGCACGTGCCCTTGATGGAAAGCATCAATGCCTGGCAGGCCGTGCGGACCAACGCCCTTGGTACACTGACCGTAGCGCGGGCCGCCCAGGAAGCACAGGCCAGGAAGTTCGTGCTGATTTCCACCGACAAGGCAGTCAACCCAACGAATGTCATGGGGGCGACCAAGCGATTGGCTGAGAGGCTTTGTCTTGCAGTCAATAACAGCGGTGTAACGCGTTTTGTGATTGTCCGTTTCGGCAATGTGTTGGGTAGTAATGGCAGTGTCATACCGAAGTTCCGGGAACAGATCGCGCAGGGTGGCCCGGTGACTGTGACGCATCCCGATATCGTGCGC
>CAMKYP010000106.1 GCA_946477505.1 uncultured Dechloromonas sp.
ACCCCTCCGGCCGGCCGCAACCAATGTCACTGGTTGGAGGCAGTGTAGAAATCGCCCCTCTTTGCCCGTTATCAAAAATCGGCAACTTTTATTGATCCAGATCTGATCGACCGCCAACAGCCGATCGATCCTCATTGCTTACATCGGCCCCATTGAGTGACCTGTGCGATCTGGGCGAGCGCTGCGGCAAGCCGGCCGTCGTGGCCGAGAATCAGTTGAAACAAAACTTTGATGTCGAAGCACCGAATCAGGTTCGGGTAACAGATATCACCTATATCCGAACCCACTAAGGCTGGCTGTATCTGGCTGTGGTACTCGACCTGTTTTCGCGTCAGGTCATCGGGTGCTCGATGCGCTCGCGGATCGATAGCGAGTTGGCGATTAATGCCTTGCTGATGGCGGTTTGGCCGCGAAAGGCCACGGCGCCCGTGATTGTCCACTCCGATCAGGGCTGCCACAGTACAGCAGTCATGACTGGCAAGCATTCCTGAAAGCCTACGGCCTAATGGCCAGCATGAGCAGACGAGGGAGTTGCTACGACAACGCCGTCGCCGAGAGCTTTTTTCAATTACTCAAGCGGGAACGTATCCGCCGCAAACCCATCTCGACCGCGAGGAGGCGCGCCGTGACGTCTTCAACTACATCGAGATGTTCTACAACCCGAAACGTCGGCACAGCCATGCCAACGACGTTTCTCCGGTAGAGTTCGAGAATCAGTATTTCAACCGGCTATGGAGTGTCTAGGCAAGCCGGGGCAATTCACTTCGGTCACTCGGGTGCGCCGTTTAGCTGCGCTATTAGATGGCAAGGAAAGGTTCTACGAACTCTGATGGAAAATTGCTTTGACAGCCCTTTCAAAGGGAAACTCCTTTCTGAGCAAGTGACAAACCCCAACATCAGTGTTGGTCGGTACAGTTATTACTCTGGCTACTATCACGGACATCCATTTGATGAGTGTGCCCGATACCTGCCTCCAGATCGTGAGGACGTTGATAAATTGATCATTGGCAGCTTTTGCTCTATAGGAAGCGGAGCTTCCTTCATCATGGCTGGCAATCAGGGGCATCGGCACGACTGGGCATCATCTTTCCCCTTCTTCTATATGCAAGAGGAGCCTGCCTTCTCAAGCGCACTCGATGCATTCCAAAGCGCCGGCAATACGGTCATTGGCAATGACGTATGGATAGGCTCAGAGGCAATGATTATGCCTGGAATCAAGGTTGGAGACGGTGCTGTGATAGGTAGCCGCTCGGTGGTGACAAAGGATGTGGAGCCTTATGCCATCGTCGGAGGAAATCCCGCAAAGCAAATTAAGAAGCGCTTCTCCGATGAAGAAATCTCAATGCTCATTGAAATGAAGTGGTGGAACTGGCCACTAGATAGAATCAAGGCGGCAATGCCTCTTTTGTGTTCGTCAAATATCTGTAGTTTGCACAAATATTGGTACGAACTTGCCGCCTAACAATTTATATCTGCCCGACCTGCGCTTAGCGGGCCGAGCCGAGCTGAATGGTTTCGAGTTGCTTGAGCAGTTTGACGCGCAGGCCAGGGATGTCCTGCGGCACGGTGGCCCGGTAGCCGCGGACGTCTTCGGCAGTGTATGGCTTGAAATCGGCCGGGATGCTGGCCCGCCCGATGTTGGCCATGATCCAGTTGAGCACGTCAGCCGTTTCGCCGTCGCCGAGCGGCGTGTTCAGGGTGCCCGGCACCTGCGACAGGTAGGCCCTGCCCTCCGGCACGCGCAGAAAATGCCCGACCTCGTCGCGCATGCTGGGGATGCCGTTTTCCGGCGATCCTGAGCCGTCGGCCTGATGGCAGCCCATGCAGTACAGGCGGTAGTTCTTCTTGGCGGCATCGGCCATGGCCTCGCCGGATAGCAAGCCAGTCAGGCCGGCGAGCAGGAGGAGGCTGCGGGTGACGAAAGCGAAGCGCATGGCGTTTTCCTTACTGGGATGCAGCGCGCCAGGCGCGCAGTTCCTTGGCCGTCGGCTTCTTGGCGCGGGTGGCGGCCAGTTCGGCGGCCTCGATGGGCTTGAAGTCGGCCGGTAGTTCGGCGGCGTTGAAAGTGGTCAGCACGTGGTTGAGCACGGCGGCCAGTTCGGCATCCGAGAACTGCTGCCAGTTCGGCATGATGCCTTCGTACATGACGCCCTTCGATTCCATCTTGCCGGCAAGCCCGGCAATGACGATACCGGGCAGGTACTTGCGCCCTTCGGGTACCGCCATGCGCTTGCCCAGCGTGCCGGCCAGCGGTGGCGCCAGGCCCAGGGCGCCGGCTCCGTCCGGCTGGTGGCAGGCGGCGCAGTTGGCGTCGTAGACCGCCTTGCCGTCCGCGGCGCCGGCAACTCCGGCGGCCAGCGCCAGGATCAGGCTGGAAAGCAAACGCTTCATGACTGCCCCTCCTCCAGGCCGACGATGATCGACACCGTGCAGTGGTAGTGGCTGCTCTGGTTGGCCATGCACCAGTTGATGTCGTTGTGCACGCCCATCCGGTAGCCCGGCCGTTCGCGGATATTGGTGTTGCAGAAGCAGCGGCCGCAGGCCGTCTTGCCGCAACAGTCGTTGTAGCTGACCAGGTAGTCGCGCCCGTCGGCCGGGTTGCGGCAGGTACCGACCCAGGACACGGCGGAAGGCGTGCTGCCCGGCGGGCAGGTGGTCATCGTGCCGCCGCAGCAGGAGCACAGGAAGCCGTCGACGCTGCAGTAGCGCCAGTAATCGCAATCGGTCTCGGTCGGCTCACGCTTTTTGGGCGCGCCGCCATGGCCGCCGGCGGCATGGGCGTTGGTACGGTCGAAAGGCAGGACCGGCAGGGCGAAGGCACCGGCCACCAGCAGCTTGCTGACACCGACCAGAAAGCCGCGCCGGCCGGTATTGCTGGCCACCGCGCGCGTCCGGCGTTCGGTGAAGCGGTCGAGTAGTTTGAGGAAGTCCATGGCTCAGGCCTTTTCCGGATGGACTTCGGCAGCGAGCAGCTGACGGTCGATGTGCTCCTGCACCGAGGCGATGCCGCTTTCGTAGGCCGTCATCAGGCTTTCGACCTGCTCGCGGGAATTGACCAGGCCCTTGGCGCGGACAAAGCCATTGGCGTCGAGCAGCACGCAGTAGGGCAGCTTGGAAATCTTGTAGGCCATGCCCAGCGGCTGCGAGAGCACGTAGGGAAAGTCGCCGAGCTGGTGCTTCTCGCGGAAAGTCGCATGTTCGGGTCGGTCGCCGTCGGAGGCCAGCACCACGTTCAGCCAGCGGTTTTCACGCTGCTGGACGGAACGGATGATGGGCAGCAGCTTCTTGCACACCGGGCAGGTCGGCGATACGAAGAAGCGCAGCGTGCTCTTGGCGGTGGCCGTGCCGATGGTCAGCCCCTTGCCTTCCCAGGTGGTGACTTCGACCGGCGGCGCCAGTTCGCCGACCTTGGGGCCGTGGTCCATCATCAGCGCCCCCATCGGCGCGACGCGCTCGTAGAGGATGCCGATCTGGCGGGACAGGGCGAGGACGCAGATGCCGAGGGCGACGACGACGACCCACAGGGCGATTACGGAGAGGGCGAGCGGATCCATCATGATTGCAACTCCTTCAAAAGCGGTTGATTGGCGAGCAGCTGGTTGGCGCTGGCATAGACGACCAGCAAGGCCAGGATGGCGCCCGCCACACTGAAATAATCGAGTGCGCCGAGGCTGCGCGGCAGCTCGTCGGCAGCGGCCAGGACAAGAGCCGCACAGAGGAACAGATTGCGCACGACCAGGCCCCACGAGATGCGCTGGCCACCACTGCCGCAGCCGCATTCGATGCGACCGGTATCGCGCAGCAGCTTGATCGCCACGCCGCCAGTGGCCACGACCATGACGGCGAGGCCGAGCAGCACGCCGAGCGGACGCGTGGCGTCGAGGATCAGCGCCAGGCCGGCGAGCAGTTCAGCCACCGGAAAAAGACGGGCGAAGAGCACGGCTGAACCGCCGCTCAGCAGCCCGTAGTTCTCCACGGCGTAGCGGAACAGTTCCAAGTCGCGCAGCTTGCCCAGCGCGCCGGTGATCAGGATGATGCCCATGGCCGCCGCAGCGGCATGGACGACGACCGGATCGAACAGGAAATTGGTCGCTCCCATGTCAGCGCACCTCCATGAACAACGAGGTATCGCCGACGCCCGCCATGGTCTTGGCAACCGGATAGCCCTTGGCGATCTTGCGGGCGACGATCTCGCCCTTCTCGACATTCAGCGAGTAGAGCAACGGCGTGTCGCCCTGGCTGGCAACCAGCGAAACGGCCTCATTGGATGGAATGCGCGCTACCCGCTTGTGGCTGGCGACATCGAAGGCCCAGATTTCCTTGGACGGATTCTTGTGCGAACCCTCTTCGCCCTTGTCGTGCATATTGACGTAGAAGGTTCCGCTGGCCCGATGCATCGTCGTCACCTGCATGCCGCCCGGCCGCCAGTTGGCCTTGCGATCACGGGCATCGAGCAGCGACCACGGCGCCGCGAAGACCGGCTTGTCGCCGGCCAGGGTCACCTTGTAGACGTTGCCTAGATAGGAAACGAAATAGCGGTCGTCGCCGAGCATTTCCGGATGGACGTAGATCGGATCCTTGTCCGGATCGAAGAAGCGCTGGCTGCGCTCGCGGTTGGCCGCCTGGCCGGCATCGTCGAGGGTGACGGTCAACATCGTGCCGTCGCCGCAGAGGGTCGAGAAGCGATTGCCCTTGTCGTCCTTGTTCCAGGCCTGGATGGACCAGCAGCCGGGCGTCATGATCTCGGCAACGAATTTTTTCGCCTGCAGGTCGACCACACTGACCGACGTCGCCGGCGTTGCGTTCTGCACGTACAGGAAGCGGCCGTCGGCGCTCGGCACCAGCATGCTGCGATACGAGGCGGCCTGCGCCTTCTTGGCTGGAATATCGATCTCGGCTTTCAGCTCCAGCGTTTCGGCGTCGTGGATTTCGACGACGTCGCTGCGCTGGCCGCGATAGAGCCGTGGGTAATAAGTGGTCGCCACGTAGATGGACTTGCCGTCGGCCGACACGGTGGTCAGCGCGCCGTAGCCGGCCATCACCACCCCGAGGTAGCGCGCCTTGCTGCCATCCACCACATGCACACGGCCATCGACCATATGGTTGAAGACGAAATCGGTGACGTACAGCCGGTTGCCGTCTGGCGGCGCCAGCCGTTCTACCTTCATTTCCTCCTCGGCAAGAGGCGGTGGCCGGTCCTTGCCGGCCTGCGCCGTGGCTACCGCCAGACAGAGCGGCAGGGCCAAGAGCGCCGGCCGCAGTGAGATGTTTTGCATTGTGTGACCTCGTTCGACGCGTTAGGGAGCGTGAGGTCAGTATCCGGCGGGAGGCCTTCGGGGCTGTATCAAGAATCGGAAAAAGTGTTTTGCCGCCCCGCTACCGCGCTACGCCGATTCTTCGAAAACCCCAAAGCACTATATATAGTTCAACCAAGAAAGAAACACACTACCGCTAGTTGCTTTCTCTTGACTCGGCGAATTCAATCCGGATAAAGTAGCCCCTGTTGAAGGTTCCCCCCCGGGGATTAAAAGGGAATTCGGTGCCAGGCGTTCGCCCTGAAATCCGAAGCTGCCCCCGCAACTGTCATCGGCGAGTGCTTCGCCCCCATTGCCACTGGATACGTCCGGGAAGGCGGGTGAAGCGCACTGACCCGAGAGCCAGGAGACCTGCCGCAACGTCCTACCAACCAACGATGGGGCGGGGTGTCCCTGACGAAAGGTCTTTGCGTGCTGCCGTTCGCCGATTTTGCCGTGTGTATTGCCTTGACGGGTCCGACCCGGGTTGGCTTACGCCTGGCACCGGCCACGCTCTTTCGATTCTCCGCCCCCCATGATGGAGAATCGCCGTGTCCCCGAACGTCCTAGCCCTCTCTGCCAGTAGCGAGTCCGCGCTTGCCGCGCTGCAGGTCATCCGCCGTAACGGCGCCGTCGTCCGTTTCGACCCTGAGAAGATTTCGGTCGCCATGACCAAGGCCTTCCTGGCCGTCGAAGGCAGCCAGAGCGCGGTGTCCTCGCGCGTGCGGGAGGTCGTGGCCCGGCTGACCGATGTCGTCGTGCGTTCGCTGACCCGGCGCCTGCCCGATGGCGGCACGGTACACATCGAAGACATTCAGGATCAGGTCGAACTGGCGCTGATGCGCTCCGGCGAGCACGATGTCGCCCGTGCCTACGTGCTCTACCGCGAGCGGCGGACAGCCGAACGGGCAGCCCATGCCAACGAGCGTGCGCCGGCATTGCATGTTCTGATCCACGGCGAACGCCGTCCGCTCGACCTGGGCGTCTTGCTCCAGACCTGCGAGTCCGCCTGTTCCGGCGTGGCCGGCGATGTCTCCCCCCAACTCATTCTCGACCATGCGCTGAAGAACCTCTACGACGGCGTCGGCATGGCGGACGTGCAGCAGGCGCTCATCCTGTCGGCGCGTACGCTCATCGAACGCGAACCCGGCTACGACTTCGTCACCGCTCGCCTGCTGCTGGCCAGCCTGGTCACCGAAATCTTCGACCATCCGGTCGCTGCCGAATCGCTGCCGGAAAGCTATACGGCCTACCTGCCGACCTTCATCCGACGCGGCATCGATGCCGAACTGCTCGATCCGCGCCTGCAAGACTACGACCTCGACCGCCTTGGCGCCGCGCTGAAACCGGAGCGCGACCACCTGTTCGGCTACCTCGGCCTGCAAACCTTGTACGACCGCTATTTCCTGCACATCGACGGCCGCCGCATCGAGTTGCCGCAAATTTTCTTCATGCGCGTCGCCATGGGGCTGGCGCTCAATGAAATCGACCGGGAAAGCCGCGCCATCGAGTTCTACGACCTGATTTCGAGCTTCGACTTCATGTGCTCGACGCCGACGCTGTTCAACAGCGGCACCTTGCACTCGCAACTGTCCTCTTGCTACCTGACCACGGTGGCCGACGACCTGGAAGGCATCTACCAGTCGATCAAGGAAAACGCGCTGCTGCAAAAATACGCCGGCGGCCTCGGCAACGACTGGACGCCGGTGCGGGCGCTGGGCAGCCGGATCAAGGGGACGAACGGCCAGAGCCAGGGCGTGATTCCCTTCCTCAAGGTCGTCAACGACACAGCAGTGGCGGTCAATCAGGGCGGCAAGCGCAAGGGCGCGGTCTGCGCCTATCTGGAAACCTGGCACCTCGACATCGAGGAATTCCTCGACCTGCGGAAGAACACTGGCGACGAACGCCGGCGCACGCACGACATGAACACCGCCAACTGGATTCCCGACCTGTTCATGAAGCGGGTGCATGAAAACGCCGAGTGGACGCTGTTCTCCCCGGTCGACGTGCCGGACCTGCACGACAAGTTCGGCGCCGCCTTCGAGGCGGCCTATATCGCTTACGAAGCCAAGGCCGCCGCCGGTGAAATCCGCCTGCACAAGAAGATTCCCGCCATCCAGCTCTGGCGCAAGATGCTGACCATGCTGTTCGAAACCGGGCATCCGTGGATCACCTTCAAGGATGCCTGCAACCTGCGCTCGCCGCAGCAGCATGCGGGCGTCGTGCACAGCTCCAACCTGTGTACCGAAATCACGCTGAACACCTCGGACTCGGAAACGGCGGTATGCAACCTCGGCTCGGTCAACCTGCCAGCCCACCTCAAGGACGGGCAACTCGACGAGGCCAAGCTGGCCCGCACGATACAAACCGCCATGCGCATGCTGGACAACGTCGTGGACATCAACTTCTACGCGACGCCCAAGGCGCGCAATGCCAACCTTCGCCATCGCCCGGTGGGCATGGGCATCATGGGCTTCGCCGATTGTCTTTACGCGCTGGGCCTGGCCTACGCCTCGGAACAAGCCGTCGAGTTCGCCGACCGCAGCATGGAAGCCATCTGCTACCAGGCCTACTGGGCGTCGACCGAGCTGGCCAGGGAGCGCGGACGCTATTCCAGCTTCACCGGTAGCTTGTGGGACCAGGGCATCCTGCCGCACGAATCCATCGACCGGCTGGCCGAGGCACGCGGCGGCTACCTGGAGGTGAATCGCGAGAGCCGCCAGGACTGGGCCGCCCTGAAGGCGCGCATCGCCCAGTACGGGATGCGCAACTCGAACTGCGTGGCCATCGCGCCGACCGCGACCATCTCCAACATCGTCGGCGTCTCGGCGAGCATCGAGCCGACCTACCAGAACATCTACGTCAAATCGAATCTGTCCGGCGAATTCACCGTCGTCAACGAAGCGCTGGTCCGCGACCTCAAGGCGCGGGCGCTGTGGGACGAGGTGATGGTGGCCGACCTGAAGTATTTCGACGGCTCCCTGGCCCGCATCGACCGCGTGCCGGAAGAACTCAAGGCCCGCTATGCCACGGCTTTCGAAATCGACCCGAAGTGGCTGATCGAAGCGGCCGCCCGCCGCCAGAAGTGGATAGACCAGGCGCAGTCGCTCAATCTCTACCTGGCGCTCCCCTCGGGCAAGAAACTGGACGAACTCTACAAGCTCGCCTGGGTGCGCGGCCTCAAGACCACCTACTACCTGCGCACGCTGGGCGCCAGCCAGGCGGAGAAGGCCGGCGGGCGGGATGACGTGTTGGTACAGGAGGAGCCCAAGTTCTGCGCCATCGACAACCCCGAGTGCGAGGCATGCCAATAGGAAATGCCTCGCGTTCTTTCAACCCAACAAATCACAAGACAACGAGGGAGAATCACGATGTCAAATCAGTCCATCAAGGGGCTTCCCGGCGCGCTGGTGTTTGGCGCAGTTTCCGCGCTCATGCCGCAAGCCGCGTTGGCCGAAGGCAACACACTCGATACGGTGGTCGTCACTGGGCGTCGCGCCGAGGCACGCCTGGAAGACACGCCGCAGCGCATCGAGGTCATTACCAAAAAGGATATCGAGCGGACACCTGCCCGCGAGCTCACGGATCTGCTCAAGAAGAACACCAGCGTTGATGTCATCCAGTATCCCGGCAATCTCTCCGGCATTGGCATTCGCGGCTTCCGTCCTGAATTCTCCGGCATCAACAAGCGTTCGCTGTTGTTGATCGATGGCCGGCCGGCGATGGCCACCAATCTCAGCCTGGTCAACATGGACAACATCGAACGGGTCGAGGTACTGAAGGGGCCGGCCTCGGCACTCTATGGCTCATCCGCCATGGGCGGCGTGGTCAACCTGATCACCCGCGAGCGACGCGGCGAACTGGGCGGCTTCGCCCAAATTGGCTATGGCAGTTACGACACTCGCGAAATCCGAGGCAGTGTCGGTGGAGCCTTGTCGCGTTTCTTCGATTTCGACTACAGCGGTTCCTATTTCGATCAGAACGACGACTTCAAGATGGGCGACGGCAATGTTCGTCCGAATACTGCCTACAGCCAGCAGAACCACGCCTTGCGCCTCGGTTTCAATCTGAGCGACGACTGGCGCCTGGTACTCAGCAGCGATCTCTACCGAGGCCGTGATATTGCAACTCCGGGCGATCTCTCCAAAGGCACCAACGCCCAGAGCAACAAGGACATGGACCGCCAAGGCAACGACCTCAAGCTGACCGGACGCCTGGGGGCGCACCGTCTGAGCCTGCGTGCCTTTGGCGGCGAACAGTCTTACGAGTCGTATACCAAGACCACGACGACCGCGGCCGACAAGAAATATCTGCCCTTCCGCAGTTTTGACGAGGTGCTTGAGTACAGCGGCTGGCAGGTTCAGGATCAGTGGGCCTGGAGCGACTGGGGGATGACGGTAATTGGCATCGATCAGGAAACGGCCAGACAGACCACTCGCAGCTACCAGGCCAATGGCGCGCGCAAGGCGCCATCGAGCGCCAACAACCAGCGCGAGTCGCTGGGTTATTACGTGCAAAACGCGTTCTTCCTGAACGAGGGGAACACGACCATCGATGTTGGTCTGCGCCGCGATCAGATCACGACGAAAACTTTTGCCACCCCGTTGCTCACGAGTTTCCAGCCGGGTGAAGCCGAATTCTCGACAACCAACCCCAGCATCGGGTTCAAACAGCGCCTGATCGGCGATCTGCGCCTGCACGGTACGGCCGGCAAGGGTTTCGTGCCGCCTTCGGCAAGCGAACTGACGGGTTCGGCGATCACCGTCAAGGCCCCCAAGAACGATGTCCTGTCTGGTAATGCCGGCTTGAAGCCGGAGTCCAGCGTGACCTGGGATCTCGGCCTGGAGTGGTCATCCGGCGGCGTGTTCGTCGATCTGACTGTCTTCCGTACCAAGGTCAGGGAC